>DATNLP010000286.1:0-3788 GCA_035602795.1 Acidimicrobiales bacterium
GGCGGCCAGCCCCCACGGGGCCAAGAAAACGTTGATCAGGATGGTGTAGAGGATCAGTTGCTTCATGGTCGATCCCCACTTCAAGAGGGCCAGCGGCGGGCCCGAGTGCTCGAGCGTCCTGGCTTCGTCGATCATCCCGAACTCGAGGGTCCCCGAGTGGGTTTCGACAGGGATCCGACCGGTGTCGACCAGGACGACCAAGAAGAAGGCGACCGCGGCGAGGACATGTCCCGGTCGCACCACTTCCGACGACGATGACCGCACGGTCGCCGCCAAGGCGTATGGGAGGTCAGTTGTCGTGATGAGCGCGACAGCGAAGATCACGAAGAGGATGGTGGGTTCGATCAGCGCCCCGAACGTCATGGCCCGACTGCCGCCGAGCTGGGCATACGGCGCACCCGACTCAATGCCGGCCAAAGCTATCGAGAAGCCGGCCAGGGCGAGGATGAAAGCACCACCCAAGATGTCGCCCATGTAGCCCAGTGGCAGCCCGTAGGTGGTCAACACCGGGATGAGGAGTGGGACGATCAGGTAGCACCCGAAGGCGACGATGGGGCCGGCCAGGAAGACCCAGCTCGACTCCTCAGTGACGAGGGTCTCCTTGCGGAAGAGCTTGGCGATGTCGTAGTAGGGCTGGAGGATGCGCGGTCCTCGACGCCCCTGGATCCGGCCTTCGACGTGCGAGATCACGCCGCTCACGAGCGGTGCGCCAAGCAGGATGGTCAAGACCTGCAAGGCCTGAACAGCCTGAGGAGCTAGGACGCTGGGACCCACAGCACTCGACCTCCACGCGAACAAACGTCACGTAGAAGCCATCAGCCCCTAAGGGCGGTTCGGGCTAAGCCCGCCGGGGCCTCATCCGGCGATCTTTACGATACCTGAAAACGTCGTGAGGTCAATGGTTGACCGTGCTTTCTCGAGCGGCTTGTAGGTTCGGCGGCGCTGCGTGTCGACACGATGCGTGAGGGATAGGCGGGTCGCATGCGCCTGGTCATCGTCGGCGCACAGCGTCGAGGGCAGTGGCCATGAAGTCTTCAGGCGTTGCTGGCTGCTAAGCGTTCACATCCATCGTCTGAGGACAAGAACAGGTGACTCAGCCCGGTGATGGGAGTAACATGGTGACGGCGATGGAGCTCGCCTAAAGCGCCATATGTGGCTGATAGCTCCTGCGGACGACGATGAGCGTAAGCAGGAGGCTCCGATGGTCAGTTGGACATCCCACACCGGACCCGGGCGGAATGCCCCGAAATCCGGCGCTACTCGAGCTTCAAGATCTCGAGATGCCATTGGTCCGCGGATCTTCCTGGTGCGGCACGGGCGCACGTCATTGAACGCCGCGGGGGTCCTGCGCGGTCGGCTCGATCCTGAATTGGACGTGACCGGCTTGGTCGAAGCCGTCGCCGTAGCTGACGCCATCGGGCGTTACGATCTTTCGGTGCTGGTATCGAGCCCCCTCCAACGCTCTGTCGACACCGCTGCTCAGATCGGCGCTAGAGCGGGTCTCGAAGTCGAGACCGACGAGCGACTGATCGACCGTGACTATGGATCATGGGCGGGGAAGCCCAAGTCGGACGTCATCGCCCAATGGGGCTCCCTCGATGCAGCACCAGATGTTGAGCCCTCGGCAGAGGTCTATGCCAGAGCCATGGACGCCTTCAACGATGTGGCAAACCGGATTCAGTCGGGTTCGGCCGCGATCGTGACCCACGACGCAGTGCTGCAGGTTTTGTTGCCAGCCCTCGATCCTGGGCTCATGAAGCTCGAGCCGATCCCACTGGAGACCGGCAGCTTCAACGTGATCGAAAGGATGGGCGGTACCTGGCAAGCAACAAGCGTGAACGTGAGTCCGTCCAGCCTCCGCAACCACCCGCCGGCCGGAGACGGTCACGGCGAGTGATGGACGACTCCGGACCCATCGCCGTGCGTGCATCGATTCTCTTCTTCCGCGACGAACGCGTGTTGCTTTGCCGACGTACCGACGAGGAAGACGTGTGGGTTCTGCCCGGCGGCACTCCGGCGGCCGGGGAGGGAACCGCTGCAGCTGCCCGTCCCGAGGTGGCCGAAGAGACGGGTCTGCGCAGGAGTCAGGCGGAGCGCTGGCGGTAGAGATCGCCGACGAGCTGCGCCGCCGCATGGTCGTCGGCCGGGATCACGTGTTGGTAGACCTCCTGCACCATGCGAGGCGTGTTCCCGAGGCGTGCTGCGACGACTTCGATCGGCACCCGTGCCGACAGGGCAGCGGTGGCGAAGCTGTGGCGCAGGCCGTGGGGCGTCAGGCGGGGGAGGCCGGCGGCGACGGACATCTTTTCGACGGTGCGTGTCAGAACGTCGGGGTGGATGGCGCGGCCATCGGGCCATGTGAACACCAACCCGCTGTGGATCGTGCCTTTCGCTGGCCAGCCGCGACGACTCATGAGGAGCTTCTCCTCGGCCTGCTGGCTCTTGCGACGTCGCAGAGAGCTGATGGTGTCAGGGTGCAGGCCGATGACCGACCTCGAACGGGGGCGCTTCGTGGGGCGCAGGGTGAGCTGCTTGGTGCCGATGTCGGCGACGAGCTGCTGCACCACGGTGGCGGTGCCGGCGTCGAGGTCGATATCGCTCCAACGAAGGCCGAGGACCTCACCACGGCGGCCGCCCGTGTCGACGAGCATCTCGCCGAGCCCCACGGTCACACAGGGGTGATCAGCCACGTACGCCAGGAAGGTGCCGACTTGTTCGGGCGTCCACCAGTGGCGGACCTGCTCGGACACCGCCGGGGGAGTGGCGAGGGCGGCGGGATTGCGATCGAGGCGCCCCTTGTCGACTGCCAGCTGAAAGGCCGCCTTGAGGCTCTTGTGGAACGCCTCGACGGAGCGAGCCGACATCGGTCGACCGGTCGCCGTGGTCCCGGCCTTGCCGCGGTGCTGGCGCCGACCTGACCGAAGCATCTCCTCGTAGGCGGCATCAAGGACTTCACTCGTCAGACTGTCGGCAGGCCAACCTCCCCAGCGGGCCTTGGCGAGCCCTGCCGCCCACTCGTACTGGGCCACTGTGTTCGGAGCCTTACCGGCCAGGCGCTTCGTCCGCACGAAGTCAGCGAGTACGTCCGTGACCGTCAGCTCGTCACCGGCAGAGGGCACATGGGTTTTGTCATGCCGGCGGGCCTTGTCGAGCGCCTCCTGAGCTGCCGCCTTCGTCTTGAAACCCCGCCGATAGACCTGCCGGCGGCCGCCCGATGCTGTCGGGTGTACTGAGTCGAAGACGAACAGCCACTCCCCGGGCCGGCGGGGGTCCTTCTTCGGGGTGGCAGCTGTGCTCCTCATGGAAGCTCCTCTCGTCGCCGCTGACAGTGCGGGCGTGGCCGGCGTTCAGGACCTGCTGTCGACTCCACTTCGACTGCGAGTCGTTCACCTCGCAGCAACAGCGCACCTTTCGGTGCCGTCTAGATGTCCTGCGTATTGAAAATTATGGCTGAAAAGCACGGAGAAGTGAATAGTCCGCACTCTAATGACGTATGCAGACAAATCCGGGGAGCACACGATGAAGATTCCAGATCCCGAAGAGCAGCCAACCCTCACAGTGGACGAGGCGGCGAGGTTCCTCGGCATCGGTCGATCGACCGCGTACGACGGCATTCGCTCGGGCGGGATCCCGAGCATCCGCGTGGGCGGTCGAATCGTTGTGCCCACCGCAGCGCTCCGACGTCTTCTCCAGCTCGACGCGGTCTGATGATCGGTGGCGACACGATCGTCAACGCGCCCGGTCCGACCACCCGACAGCCATTCCCGAAGGAGATCCCGCATGACCCC
>DATNLP010000626.1:0-15049 GCA_035602795.1 Acidimicrobiales bacterium
GACCAAGGGCACGGCGGCGCGCCTCGGCGTGGATTACGAGGCCCTGAGCGAGCGCAATCCTCAGCTCGTGCACTGCAACACCTACGCGTACGGAGCCGAGGGGCCGCTGTCGGGCTTCGGCGGGCTCGACCCCGTGTATCAGGCGGCCTGCGGCCTGGAGTACGAGGCTGGTCCCGTGAGCGAGGGCAATCCGCCCTTGTACCTCCGGTTCGGGATGACCGATACGGCGAACGCCATGGTCTCCGTCGTGGGCCTCCTGGCTGCCCTGTACCACCAGCGCCGGACGGGCCAGGGGCAGGATCTCTGGACCTCGCTCCTCAACGGTGCTGCCGTCTTCAGTTCCGACGTCTTCCTGGTGGAGGGCGAGCCGGGACCGGTGCGACCCGGCCTCGACCGCGCCCAGACCGGTGTCTCGCCTTGCTACCGGCTGTACGAGACCCAGCAAGACTGGATCCAGGTGGTGGCGTTCGGTCCGGGCCAGTGGTCGAGCCTGTGCCGCACCGTCGGCTGTCCCGATCTCGAGAGCTACGACACCAGAGAGGCGCGTCTCGCCGCCCGGGCCGTGATCGAGTCAGCCCTCGAACCCGCCTTCCGCAAACGGACGGCGGTGGCGTGGTACCACGACCTCACGGCGGCGGGCGTGGACGCCGAGGTGTCGATCGACACCTATGACGGGGCGGTGGCGCTGCACGATGCCGACAACGAACGTCTCGGACTGGTGGCGGAGTACGCCCACCCGATCCTGGGGGACCTGCGGCAATTCGGCACCCTGATCGACTTCTCCGAGACGCCGACCGGGCCCTATGGCCCCCCGCCGTTGGTGGGAGAGCACACGCGGCGCATCATGGAACGGCTCGGCTACCCGGCCGGTGAGATCGACGACCTGTTGGCGCGGGGGATCATCTACGAGCCCACCGACGACGGCGACTACCCGTGGCCCCAATGAGCCTTCGCCGCACCGACTAGTGCGGCGATGAGCTCCGGGGTACGTCGCGGAAGGGGACGTCGACGTCCACCCTGCGCTCCCGGGGCAGGCCCAGCACCCGCTCGCTGATGGCGTTGCGTGCCATCTCGGTCGTGCCGCCCGCGATGCAGGACGCCTGGCGCATCAGGAATCTGACCCCGGTCTGACCGAGCCTTCGCTCCTCGTCGGACCAGGCCACCGCGTTGGCCCCCGCCAGCTCGAAGGCGATGGTGGAGTTCCGGACCGCCGCCACGCCGTGCCACAGCCGGATGAGGGCGGCCCACTGGTCGGTGGCGGCGCCGGTCCGGATCTGCTCGGCGACATGGGCGGTGAGGGCGTCGCCGACCAGTCCCAGGGCGAGCGACTCTCCGATCTGTTCCCGCACCCGAGTGTCCTCGGCCCGGCCCAGGCCTTGGAGCACCGGCAGGAGCGCGGGTGGCCCACCGGTGGTGTCGAGCTGCACGGCCGGTTGGCCGGCCGGGGCGGTGACGTAGGGCGAGCCACCCGCCACCGTGCGCTCGTGGTACATCCAGCGCCCGACGACGGTCCAGCCCTCGTCCACGGGGCCGATGCGCAGGGAATCGGGAATGCGGACGTCGGTCAGGAACTCCTGGCAGAACTCCCGCGATCCGTTGAGCATCTCTATCCGATGGAGCTCGATGCCGGGCTGTCGTATCTGCACCATGAACACGCTGAGACCCCGGTGCTTCGGGACGTCCCAATTCGTGCGGGCCAGACAGAGGGCCCAATCGGCCCACCAGGCGCCCGTGGTCCAGATCTTCGAGCCGTTGAGCACCCATTCGTCGCCGTCACGCACGGCCGTCGTGAGTGCCCCGGCCAAGTCCGAGCCACCGCTGGGCTCCGAGAGGAACTGCATCCAGAAGGCTTCGCCCTTGAGGATGGGCGGGACGTGCAGGGCCTTCTGCTCTTCGGTGCCGAACTCCAGAATGACGGACATGCACGGCGTCATGGTGGGAACCTGCGTGTCCGGAAGCTCGTAGCCCCGGACCTCCGAGTTGAGGGCCGCCTGGTGGGCCGGCGTCAGTCCCTGGCCTCCGTAGGCGCGGGGGACGCAGATCCCGGCGAAGCCGCCGTCGAAGAGCAGCCGCTGGAGCTGCCGACAGTGTTCCAGGTGGGCGAGCTCCTCGTCATCGTCGCGCCGGGCTCCCTTGAAGCCGCCCACGCCGTCGGCGGCGCGAGGCATGTGCTGCGCCAGCCAGGACCGGGCGCGGGCCGCGAAGTCCTCGACGCTCTCAACAGCGCGTTCGTTCACGACGCGACCTGCCGTGCCGCGAACATCTCGGTCAGCCGGGCGGCATGCTGGTTCGGCGTCCCGAGGAGCGCGGCATTGGTGACTACCCGGCGCAGGAACAGGTGCAGGTGGTGGTCGTAGGTCACGCCGATCCCGCCGTGCATCTGCACGCAGTCCTGCACGAGCTCGGGCCCGTACCGTCCCACGTAGAACTTGGCCGCGCTGACCAGCTCCGAACGGTTGGGCAGGTCGCGGTCGACCGCATCCGCCGCCTGGGTCGTGATGGCGTAGCTCGCCTCGAGCCACAGCTTCATGTCGGCGAACCGGTGCTTGATCTCCTGGTAGGAGCCCAGCGGGCGGCCGAACGAGTACCGATTCAGGGCCCATTCCACGGTCGTGTCGAGGGCCCAGCGCATGGCTCCGCACATCTCGGCCACCTGCACCGTGACGGCCAGATCGGTGAGCCAGCCCACCGCGGCGTCCGCCCCGCCGGCGTGGCCGAGGACGGACGAACGCGGCACGTGCAGCCGGTCGAACTCGAAGCGAGCGAAGCGCTTGGTCATGTCCAGGCTGTGCAGGGGTGCGACCCGCGGCCCGCCGGGCCCGTTCGGCACGACGAACTGCGTCAGGCCCTGATCGCCGCGCGCCGTGACCAGGACGTACGTGGCGTCCAGTCCACCCTCGACGGGGGACTTGACGCCGTGCAGCTCGAACCCGTCGGCCGATTCGGTGGCACGCATCTGCACCAGGCCGAGCGCGTCGTGCGGCGCGACCTCGGCCAGCGCCCAGGCCCCCGTGGCCCGGCCGCTCAGCAATTCGCTCAGTGGTCCCGCCTGCTGCTCGGTGGTGCCCCAGCGCGCCAGGGCGGCGGCGAGGACGTTGCTGCCCAGCAGGGGCCCCGGCGCGGCGTGCAGCCCGAACTGGTACGCCACCAGGGCCAGGTCCTTGACACCCTCTTCGCTGATGCTCCCACCGCCGGCGTCGGCCGGAACGACCAGCGAGGTCCACCCGAGCTCGGCCCCTCGACGCCAGAACTCCCGGTCGTACCCGGCCGGGCGTTCCGCCGTGTCCCGCAGCGCGTCAAGGGGGCACTCTGCTTCGAGGAAGCGACTGGTCGTGCTCTCGAAGAGCTGTTGATCCTCGCTGCGGGTAAACACGTTGCGATGTTAACGACGGGCTTGGAAACGGTCTCTCGGAGACCTAGTGGAGGATGATCCCGCCGGTGACGTTGACCGCCTGGCCGGTCATGAACCGTGCCTTGTCCGAACACAAGAACTGGATGACATCGGCCACGTCCTCGGGTTCGCACAGCCGGCCGAGCGGCGTGTGCGCGATGTAGCTCCGGCGGACCTCTTCGGGTTCCATGCCCCGCAGCTCACCCTCCCAGACGACCTCGCGGTCCTGCATCGGGGTCCGCACCGTGCCCGGGCAGACCGCGTTCACCCTGATGCCGAAGCGAGCCACCTCCCTGGCCACGCTCTGCGTCAGGCCCAGGACGGCCCATTTCGAGGCGGAGTAGTGCGCCAGGAACGGTGTGCCCTCCTTGGCGGCGGCCGACGCGATGGACACGACGCCGCCCTCGCGCCGGGCCACCATTGAGCGCAGGACCTGGCGTGTCACCAGGAACACGCCCTTCGCGTTCACGTTCATGTTCAGGTCCCAGTCCTGCTCGGTCAGCTCGAGGAACGGCGCCATGGTGGAGACGCCGGCGCAGTTGATCAGGAACGCGATAGGCCCGACCGCCGCCTCCACGTCGTCCACGGTGGCCGTGACGTCCGCCTCACTGGTCACGTCCATCTGCCGCACGACGGCTTCCGCTCCGAGCCGCTCGATCTCTCCGGCGGTCTCCTGCGCTGCCTCCAGGGAGACATCGGTCGCGATCACCCGAGCCCCCGACCGGGCGAACTCGCGCGCCACGGCGCGTCCGATGCCACTTCCGGCGCCGGTCACCAGGGTGACGCGACCGTCGAATTCTCCCATGAGCGTCCACTCCTCCGTTGCGGCGTCATTGTGACACCGGATCGAACCAGGTACGAGGTTCGGCTGGCGCGGTGGGTGGTCCCGAGATGTCGTCGCGTGCGGAACGGACCACTTGATCGGTCACCGATACCGGCTTAGCTTTCCGAAGCGCCCGGGCAGTCCAGCCCAGGTACGGGGGAGGGGCAGGTAATTCGTGGATCGCTTCGGCGACGTGACCGTCACGCTGGACGACAGCTTCGTCGCCACCGTCGAGATGCACCGGCCACCGGAGAACTTCTTCGAAGTCGACGTCATCCGATCGTTGGCCGATGCCTACGACGCCCTCGATGCCGACCCGGATTGCCGCGCCATCCTCCTGTGCGCCGAGGGCAAGCACTTCTGCGCCGGGGCGAACATCGGAGGAGGTCGTGCCGCCAACGAGTCGGATGCTGCGCCGGCGGAAGGGCCCGATCAGATGGACATCGAGGCGCTGAGGATCGTCGGCGCCTCGACGCCTGTGGTGGCCGCGGTCCAGGGGGCCGCCATCGGCGCCGGCTTCGGGCTGGTGTGCCTGGCCGACTTCCGGGTCGGCTGCCCCGAGGCACGATTTTCCGCCAATTTCGCCCGTCTCGGCTATCACCACATCCTCGGCCTGTCGATCACGCTCCCGGCCATCGTCGGGCAGCAACGCGCCCTCGAACTGCTGTACACCGGGAAGCGGCTGAAGGGTGAGGATGCCCTGGCCATCGGTTTGTGCGACCGTCTCGTGGCCATCGAAGGGCTCCGGGCCGAGGCGCACGCCTTGGCGGCCGAGATCGCCGCCAGCGCACCGCTGGCCGTGCGCGCCGTCCGCCAGACGATGCGGGAGGGAATCTCCGACCGCTTCCGTGCGGCCACCACGCGGGAGGCCGACGTCCAGAAGGTGCTCGAGACGACGTGGGACCTGACCGAGGGCCGCCGTGCCGCACAGGAGCGGCGACCACCTCGGTTCGAAGCGCGGTGAGCCGCCGGAGCGGGGCCGTCGCGTGAGCGCCGACGCCCGTTGGGACTTGCGGTATCCCTCGTCCGAACTGGTCCGCTGGTACCGGGACTCGGGATGGTGGAACGACGACACCTTGAGTGACATCGCGTTTCGCGGTCCGTTCCGGTCCGCGGCGGTGAGCTGCCGGGTGCGCTCCCGCACCCACCCCTATCGGGGGACGATCGGCGAGGTTGGGGAGATGGGCCGCCGGCTCGGCGGCACGCTCCGCCGCCACGGCATCGAGGCCGGAGACGTGGTCGCGTTCCAACTGCCGAATTGGGTCGAGGCGGTCGCCTGCCTCTATGGCCTGCTCCCGCTCGGGGTCGTGGTGGTCCCCATCGTGCACATCTACGGGTCCAAAGAGGTAGGCCACATTTTGCGGCAGAGCCGAGCCCGCGCCCTGATCACCGCCGACCGCTTCGGCCGCCAGGACTACCTCTCCAACCTCGAGGACACGGTGCCGTCGCTGCCCGACCTCGAGCTGGTGGTCGTCGTGTCCACCGACGGGCGGGCCGTGCCTGCCCTCGGCCCCACTGTGCTGTCCTGGTCCGAGGCGATTTCCGGCACCGACCCACTCGATCGGGCCGCGGTCGTGGACCCCGACAGCCCGGCGCTCATCGGCTACACGTCGGGCACCACCGCGGCGCCCAAGGGGGTCATCCATACCCATCGCAGCTATCTGGCCGATCAGCGCACCTGGGCCACGTTCGTCGCCGACGAGAAGACCCCACCACCGGCGGTGAAGCCGACCGGCTCCCTCACCGCGTCGCCGGTCGGTCATGTCATGGGACTGGCGGGGGCGCTGGCTCCGTTGTTCGCCGCGAGGCCGCTCGACCTGATGGACGTGTGGGAGCCGGGGACGGTGCTGGCCGCCATGGCTGAGGACGGCGTGGCGACGGGTGGCGGGCCGCCTGTCTTCCTGCTCAGCCTGTTGAACCACCCGGACTTCGATCCGGCCGTGCACCTTCCCTACATGGACCGGCTGACCATGGGGGGCGCCCCGGTCCCGAGCGCGGTGGCCGAGCGCGCCACCGACCTGGGCATCTCGCTCATCCGTGCCTACGGATCCACCGAACACCCCTCCACGACCGCGTCGATGCACTCGGACCCACTGGAGAAGAAGATCTACACCGACGGGCGGATCATCTCCGGCTCTGAGCTCCAGCTGGTGGATGCCGAAGGACGTCTGGTCGCCGTCGGTCAGCCGGGGGAGATCCGTTCCCGAGGGCCCGAGCTCTTCGTGGGCTACACCGACCCAGCCCTGAGCGCCGATGCGATCGACGCCGCGGGTTGGTACGACACCGGTGACATCGGGATCCTCGATGAGGACGGCTACCTGACCATCACCGACCGGAAGAAGGACATCATCATTCGCGGGGGTGAGAACGTGTCGTCGGCGGAAGTCGAGAACGTCCTGGTGGAGATGACCGGCGTGGCGGAGGTGGCCGTCGTGGCGGCGCCCGATGCCCGTTACGGCGAGCACGGGGCCGCCATCGTGCGGCTGTTGCCGGAGGCCGGCGCCTTCAGCCTCGAGGCGGCGCAGCGCCACCTGGACGCCAGCGGCCTGGCGCGCCAGAAGTGGCCGGAGGAGCTCCGCTTCGTCGAGGAGTTTCCGCGCACGGCCTCCGGAAAGATCCAGAAGAACGTGCTGCGCGCCGCACTGGCGACGAGCGGGCAGGCGGAGGTGCCGTTCGAGGTCCACCCGCCGAGCACGTAGGGCCCGTCCCTCCGCTCCGGGCGGGGTCCCGACGCCCGTGGTGCGAAAGTTGGGCAGGTGCTAAAATCTTGTCCGCGGCTGGTTGACGCCGGTCAGTCCGCTCGAGGAGGTTCGCGTGCAACTCGAGGACATGATCATGGTGAGCGTGGACGACCACTTGGTCGAGCCGCCCTCAATGACGGACTACTTCCTGGACCACTTCCCGGCCAAATACCGGGACCGGGTGCCCAAGGTGATCCATCGCGACGACGGGACCGACGCCTGGCTGATCGAGGGGCACGAGGTGTCGAGCTTCGGCTTGAACGCGGTGGCGGGACGGGTCCCCGAGGAGTGGGGCAACGACCCGGGCAACTTCGAAGAGGTGCGCAAGGGGACCTGGGACGTCCACGAGCGGGTGCGCGACATGAACGTCAACGGCGTCCTGGGATCCATGTGCTTCTCCTCGTGGCCCGGCCTTGGTGGGCAGTACTTCCTCCAGAGCGGAGACCGGGACCTGGCTGCCTGCATGATCAGGGCCTACAACGACTGGCACGTCGAGGAGTGGTGCAACGCCGAGCCCGGGCGCTTCATCCCGCTGTCGCTGTCCGGGTTCATCTTGGGGCCCGAGTGGATGGCCGAGGAGATCCGTCGCATGGCGACCAAGGGCTGCCACGCGGTGTCCTTCCACTCGGACACCCATCGTTTCGGCCTGCCCGATCATCACGGGGACGAGTGGGATCCGGCCTGGCGGGCCTGCCAGGACACGGACACGGTGATGGTGTTCCACTTCGGGAGCTCACCGGAGTTCATGCCCCGGTCGCCTTTCGACACCATGATCCACACCATGCCGTTCAACACGGGTGTCTTCGCCGCCGAGCTGTTGTGGTCACCGGTGCTGCGCAAGTTCCCGAACGTGAAGTTCTCGCTGGCCGAGGGCGGCATCGGATGGATCCCGTATTGGCTGGAGCGAGCGGACTACACCTATCAGCGCCATCACCAGTGGACGGGCCAGGACTTCGGTGACCAGCTGCCCAGCCAGGTCTTCAAGGATCGGGTACTGACCTGCTTCATCGACGACTACACGGGCCTCCGCCTGCGCTACGACATCGGAGTCGAGAACATCGCGTGGGAATGCGACTACCCGCACTCGGACTGCACCTGGCCCAACGCCCCCGAGTCGGCCTGGAAGTCGCTGCAGGCGGCCCAGGTCCCCGACGACGAGATCCACCAGATCACGTGGGAGAACGCGTGCCGGTTCTTCAACTTCGATCCGTTGGCCCACCGGGCCAAGGAGCGGTGCACGGTCGCCGCGTTGCGCGCCGAAGCGGAGGATGTCGACGTCACCCCGAGAAGCTACGGGATGCCGGACCGGTCGGTCCCTCCGGTCGCCGCGCTGCCCAAGTGAACGAGACGATCGGCCCGTCGGGGGGCCGGTTGCTCTAACTCCAGTGGATGGCCTTGATCTCGGTGAATTCCTCGATGCCGTGATCGCCCCACTCGCGGCCGATTCCGCTCTGCTTGAACCCGCCGAAGGCGCCGCTCTGGCCGATCCCGGCCATGGTCTCCCCCCAGCCGGGACCCTGCCCACCACCGGGACCCGTGTCGGCGGCAGACGAAACGCCGACGCCCTGGGCCATCACCGTGCCCGCGCGGATCCGCCGGGCCACGTTGAAGGCGCGCGCGGTGGACTCGGACTCGACGCCGCCGCCGAGCCCGTAAATGGAGTCGTTGGCCAACCGGACGGCGTCCTCGTCCTTGCCCGAATACGGCACGACCGTGAAGACGGGGCCGAAGATCTCCTCCTGGGCGATCCGCATGTCGTTGGTGCCGATGAAGACCGTGGGCTCGTAGTAGAAGCCCTTCTCGAAGCCCTCCGGCCGCTTTCCACCCGTGAGCAGCTCGGCGCCCTGCTCCACCCCTGACGCCACGTACCCCTCGACCCGCTCCCGCTGCTGCTCCCGGATCAGGGGCCCGAGGACCGTGGACGGGTCCAGGGGGTCGCCGATCTTCACCGAGGGGACCGCAGCCGCCACGCCCTCCTTGTACGCATCGAGCAGATGCTCGGGCAGCAGCAGGCGGGTGGCCAGAATGCACCCCTGGCCACAGTGGGTCAGGGTGGAACCGAAGCCCACGGAGCGGGCGTAGTTCTCGGAGACGTCGTCCAGGAGCACCTGGGCGCTCTTGCCACCCAGCTCGAGCTGGTAGCGCTTCACGGTGGAGGCGCCGTTGGCGATGATCTTCCTGCCGGTAGCGGTCGAGCCGGTGAAGGCGATCATGTCCACCATCGGATTGGAGGTCAGTTCGTCGCCCACGTCACCGTGCCCGGTGATGACATTGAGCACCCCGGGCGGGATTCCGGCTTCCTCGGCGGCCTGGGCGATGACGAACGCGTCGAGTGGTGTCCAGGGGTGGGGCTTGAGCACGACCGTGCAGCCGGCGGCCAGCGCCGGCGCGACCTTCACCACGTTGAGCATGAACGGGAAGTTGAACGGCGTGATGGCACCCACGACGCCGACCGGCTCCCGGAACAGGGCCGACCCCGACATCCCGTTCGGACCGGCCGTAGGTGCTCCCGCCTCCACCCACTCGAACACGTGCTCGATCCGGATGGCGTTGGAACGGAACATCCCGATGGAGCCCCCAGCCTGGACGTAGTCGGTGAGGAAGCCCACCGAGCCCGTCTCCGCCACGACCAGCTCGCGCAGCTCTGCGGCGTGGGACTCGAGGTATCCGGCCATCCGGATCAGCGCGGCCGCTCGCTCGGCCGGCTTCGTGAAGGGCCACGGCCCCTCGTCGAATGCCTTGCGCGCCGCCTCGATGGCCACGACGGCGTCCTTGGGGGAGGCCTCCGGCACCGTCCCGATGATCTCCTCGTTGGCCGGGTTGATGACCTCGATCGATCGACCCGCTTCGCCCTTGGTCCAGGCCCCATCGATGTACAGGTCGAAGTTCCAGCTGTTGGTCACCGTGCCCCCTTGTCTCGGGTCCCCTGTCCGGGTGCCATCATTCTAGGGCATATGCCCAAAACTGTCAGGTTCGAACAGCGGAACGAAGTGCTCCCCCTGGCGTTCGAAGAGCACCCGCAGCGGCATGCCGATGTGCACTTCTTCGATCGCGCAGTTGACGATGTTGCTCGACAGCCTCAATCCCGCCTGTTCGTCGAGCTCCACCATGCCGATCACATAGGGCGTCGGCACCTCGGGGTTCCACGCCTTGTGGTTGACCGTGAACGTGTAGAGCGTCGCCCGGCCGCTGGTCGACTGCCACGGAAGCTCGCGTCCCCAGCACTTCGGGCACACCGGGCGAGGTGGGTGGACCCAGAACCCACAGTTGGCGCAGCGGCGAAGCAGGAGTTCGTGGTCGCGTCCGCCCGTCCAGAATCCTCGATTCAGCTCATCGAGGATCGGGACCTTCCGTGGCGGTGACGACATGAGCGCTCTCACGTGGACGAACTGCGAACGTCCGGAAGCTAACAGTGATGGAGCTGTCGTACCCGTTCTTCGTCAGGCGGGGAGGCTGGGGATAGGCTCAATTCGGGATCCCCGGCGGACGAGGTGCCGAGCACGGAGGAGTCGATAGATGTCGGAAGCCGGAGACGCAACGCGCAAGGCTCTTCTCGACGCCGCCGAAGAACTCCTCATCTCGAAGGGCGCCGCCGCCATCACCACCCGGAAGGTGGCCGACCGGGCCGGTGTGAACCAGGCGTTGGTCCACTACCACTTCGGCACCATCGAGCAACTTCTGCTCGCCGTCCTGGAGCGGGTGTCCGTGCAGGTGAAAGAGCGCTCGGAGGGGATCTACCGCTCCGAAGGATCCTTCATGCAGGGCTGGTTCGAGGAGATGGAGGCGATGATCACCTCCGACTTCGAACGCGGGTGGGGGAAGATCTGGCTCGAGAACCTGACCTTGGCGGCCAACCGCCCCAAAATCGGCAAGCAGTACGTGAAGACGTCGACGATGACGAGGAAGCTCCATGAGCGCCACGTGAGCGACATGCTGGAGCAATACGGCGTCGATCAGGACGAATTCCCCGCGCAGGCCATCGTGACCCTCCTCGATGCCATCACGTCGAAGCTCATCCTCGATCGTCTGGTGGGCATCAAGGCCGGGCACAGCGAGCTGCTCGGTGTGCTGCATCGCATCTGGGAACAGGTCGAGCGAGAGCTCGAATCCCACGCGGCGCGGTAGCGCAGCCGGCGCCCGCCGCCCCGTTGCGGCCAGGACCCGCGAGCGATCGTTTCGGATGTCGGCCGTTCCGGACCGGGAAGCGAGGGAGGGATACACGTGACCGAGAGCGAAATGCCGTGGATCGTGGATGCCTATGTGAATGCCAACCCGCCGCACCTGGGTCTGACCTGGAGCCTGACCGACGAGACGTACGGCGACGCCCGGACCGAGTCCCAGGACCTCGGTCAGCTCCTGGACGACATGGATCGCAACCACATCGCGCGGGTTCTCCTGGCCCCTCCGCCGGAGTCGGCGATGGGGGACCAGGAGGCCGGCTACCGGTGGACCATCGACGCCGTGCAACAGCATCCCGACCGCTTCGGCCTGAGCGTCCGGGTCGATGCGGAGCAGGGCATCCGGGCGGTCCGCCACCTCGAGAGCATGGTGCGCCACGACGGCGCTCGCGCCCTCAGAATTGTTCCCTACCGGGACGGGAAGCGGGCCAGCCACCGGTCCTATTTCCCCCTCTACGCCAAGTGCATCGAGCTGGACATCCCGGTCACCATCACGGTGGGCCTGCCCCTGGTGCAGCGTCGCGGGATCGTGCAGAACCCCAAACACCTCGACAAGGTCTGTGCGTTCTTCCCCGAGCTCGTGATCGTGAGTGCGCACGGCGGTGCCCCGTGGACGGGACTCCTGGTCCAGCTCTTGCGGACGTGGCCGAACCTGCACCACATGATCTCGGCCTACCCGCCCAGTCGGTACCCGCCCGAGCTGGTGGCGTTCGCCAACACCAGGCGGGGCCGCCACAAGATCCTGTACGCCTCCGACTACCCGCTCCTCAAATTCGATCGCGTTCGACGAGAACTACCCGCCTGTGGGATCAACGAGGAAGTGATGCCCTTGTTCACGGGCGGGAACGCGGAGAGGATCTTCTGGCGAGAGGGCGACGCCTCGGAGACGGAGGTGTGAGCGCGTGACGTCCGCCCTGGGTGGCCTGCGCATCTGCGACTTCTCCGGCCAGCTGGCCGGTGCCGGGGCGACACGGTTCCTGGCCGCCATGGGCGCCGAGGTCATCCGCGTCGAAGATCCCGTCACGCACGGGTATTGGGATGTCCTGCGCGGGGTGTCACCCTTTGTCGACGAGCGTCGTGGCCCCGACTTCGGCGGTCCGTTCAACAACCACAACGTCGAGAAACTCGGCGTCACCCTGAACCTGCGCACGGACGTGGGCAAGGAGCTTCTCAGGGAGCTCGTGGCGATCTCGGACGTCGTGACGGAGAACTTCGCTCCCGGGGTGATGGCCCGGCTGGGCTTCGCCTACGACGCCCTGCGCTCCCTCAAAGAGGACATCGTGTACGTCTCCAACTCGGGCTACGGCCACTCCGGTCCGTATCGCGACTTCAAGACCTGGGGTCCGCTGGTGCAGGCCGGCTGCGGGTTGGCCTTCGCCACGGGGATCGCCGGCCACCACCCGGCCGCCATCGGGTACTCCTACATGGACCACCACGGAGCCAACGTGATGGCCATCGCGATCATGGCCGGCCTCCTGCACCGGAATCGAACGGGGGACGGTCAATGGATCGACATCTCGTGCACCGACGCCGGGGCGTTTCTCAACGGTCCGGCGTTGCTCGACTACACCGTCAACGGACGGCCGCTTCGGCGTTCGGGCTCGCCGGACAGCAATCGGAGCCGTGCTCCGGTGATGGCCCCGCACGGCATCTACCCGTGTGACGGCGAGGACAACTGGGTCGCGATCGCCTGTCGCGACGATCGAGACTGGCGGGCGTTAGCCGGCGTCGTGGCCGCGTCCTGGTGCGCGGAGGCGCGCTGGGCGTCCTGCCCGGGCCGTGTCGAGGCGGAGGACGAGCTCGATCGCCGGCTGGCCGAATGGACGAGTTCCCTCGACCGCTTCTCGCTGGCCGCGACCTTGCGGGAAGCCGGCGTGCCGGCGGCGGCCGTGCAGCGACCCTCCGAGCGGATCGACCACGATCCCGAGACGGCGGGCTGGGGCCTTTGGCCGAGCGTGACCCACTCGAAGATGGGCACGGTACGCGTGGACGGCATCCCCGCGCACTTCTCGAAGACGGACTGGGTGATCGAGCGTGGTGCACCCTGCCTGGGCGAGCACAACGACGTCGTCTTCGGGGACCTCCTCGGGCACACGGACGAGGAACTGGTGGCGTGGCGGGCACAAGGAGTGTTTTGACTTTCCCGGACCGTCCCGACGGGTCATCGGGGGCGCTCGAGGGCGTCCGGGTCGTCGAGTTGGCCAGCGAGCACGGCGCCCTCGCCGGAAAGATCCTGGCCGACCTCGGGGCGGAGGTGATCGTGGTCGAGCCTCCGGGCGGGCACGCGTCCCGGCGCTTCGGGCCCTTCCTCGACGACGTGCCGGGGGCGGAGCGCAGCCTGTGGTGGTGGTACTACAACACCGGCAAGCTCGGCGTTGCGCTCGACCTCCATGACACGTCCGGCTCCGACCTGTTACGGAGCCTCATTGCGGCGAGCGACATCGTGCTCGAAGGTGAACCACCCGGCCAGCTGGCGGAGCTGGGTCTCGACTTCGAATCGTTCGAACCGGAGCGCCCCGAACTGGTCTGGGTGTCCATCACGCCCTTTGGCCGTTCGAGTCCACGCTCGCGGGAACCGATCACCGACCTCACGCTGCAGGCGGATGCGGGGCCGGTATGGAGCTGCGGCTACGACGACCATCTGTTGCCGCCGGTGCGACCCGGCGGCAACCAGGGCTATCACACGGCGTGCCTGTGGGCGGTCGAGGCCGCGCTCGTCGCCTTCTACGCGCGCCAGACGCTCGGGTTCGGACAGCATGTGGACGTGAGCATGAATGCCGCATGCAACGTCACCACCGAGGCGGCCACCTACGAATGGCTCGTCGCCGGTGCCACCGTGGAGCGGCAGACCTTCCGCCACGCCGCCGTGCGGGTCACCCCACCACGGGAGATGACGTCGGCCGACGGTCAGACCGTGATCGGCGCGCTGCCACGGCGTACGGGTGAGTTCCAGGCACTGAGCGAGTGGATGACCGAGCTCGGTCTCAGGGACCGGTTCGACGAGTTCTTCTTCGTGGAGATGGGGGTCGAGCGCGGAGGTGTCCAGCTCCCCGACATCACGGGCGACCCCGAGGCGGCGGCGATCTACCAGGCCGGAGCGGACGGGCTCCGTATGGTGGCGGCGCACCTCCCGGGGAAGGAGTTCTTCGTGCAGGCCCAGCAGCGGGGTATCCCGGCCGCCATGCTCTTCGCGCCCGAGGACGTCGTCGAGGATCCGCACTTCAGCGCCCGGGGCTTCTTCGTCGACGTCGAGCACGACGACCTGGGCCGGTCGTTCCTCTACCCGGGCCCGGTCTTCCAGGCGCCCACTTCACCGTGGACGGTGCGGGGCCGTGCGCCCCATGTCGACGAGCACGCCGAACGGGTGCGACGGGCGGCGGGAGGAATGTGATGGAGAAGTTCGAAGCGCGCGTCATCGTCTCGGGCCTCGGGTTGTCGGACACCGGTCGGGGCCTCGGACGCAACGGTCTCGACCTCGCTCTCGATGCCGCACTCGCCGCGATCAGCGACGCCGGCCTGCACCGCACCGACATCGACGGCCTGGCGTCCATGCCGTTCGGCGACCGGCCTCCCGAGGAGGTCGTCGATGCATTGGGGCTGCAGCTGAATTGGATGGGTGGCGCCAACTCGGGGGCCCAATTGGGCGTCATCATGAACGCCGCCATGGCCATTGCCTCCGGGTTGTGCCGGCACGTGGTCGTTTACCGCTCGGTGCAGCAGTTGGGAGGCCTGCTGGGCAGCGCGTCCGGGGCGCTGCCGGAACCGGCCGGGCCCTGGGAGTGGCACGTGCCCTTTCACGAGTACTCCGCCGTCAACCTCATGGCCATGCAGGCGCGGCGGCACATGCACGACTACGGCACGACGAAGGAGCAGCTCGGTTGGATTCCCCTGACGAGTCGCCGACATGCCGCGCTCA
>DATNLP010000291.1:0-2093 GCA_035602795.1 Acidimicrobiales bacterium
CCTCCGGCGACGCGGTGGCATGCAGCTCAGCGATCAGCTGAGATGTCCTGGCGACGTACGCATCGACCGCGATGCGGTCATATCCCCGCAGTGCGATCGGGAAGTCGACGTCGGCTGTGATTGCGACCGGGTTGTCCGACAGGCTCGCCAGCGGCCCGGTGATCTGCTCTAGGAGCGCGTGCTCTTGTGCGGCTGAACTTTGATCGGGCATGTCCCTCACGTTACCCCCTTCCTCGGCGGGTGGCGCACGATCCCGCCCGTCGAGTCCAGGCGGGCACCCGGACCATCCCGCCCGTCGGTCGGCACGGAAAACGGTGCATGAGGGGTAGCCTTTACATCGATGCCCGAGACCCCCTCGCCGCGCCTGCCCGACCACGACCGGCCGTGGATGATGCGGACCTACGCCGGCCATTCGGACGCCAAGCGCTCGAACGAGCTGTACCGCCGCAACCTCGAGAAGGGCCAGACCGGCCTGTCGGTGGCGTTCGACCTGCCGACGCAGACCGGCTACGACCCCGACGCGCCGGAGGCGGCGGGCGAGGTGGGCAAGGTGGGCGTGCCGGTGGCGCATCTCGGCCACATGCACGAGCTGCTCGACCAGATCCCCGTGGCGGACATGAACACGTCCATGACGATCAACGCCACGGCGGCCTGGCTGCTCGGCCTCTACGTGGCCAACGCGCAGGACATGGGCGTGGACCCGGCGCGGCTGTCGGGCACGACGCAGAACGACATCGTCAAGGAGTATCTGAGCCGGGGTACCTACATCTTCCCGCCCGGGCCCAGCCTGCGGCTCACCGTCGACACCATCGCCTACACCGTGCGCCAGGTGCCCAAGTGGAACCCGATCAACGTCTGCAGCTACCACCTGCAGGAGGCGGGCGCCACGCCGGTGCAGGAGATCGCCTACGCGCTGGCCACGGCCATCGGCGTGCTCGACGGCGTGCGCGCCTCGGGCAAGATCGAGGTGGACGAGCTGCCCGAGGTGGTCGGCCGCATCAGCTTCTTCGTCAACTCCAGCGTCCGCTTCGTGGAGGAGACCTGCAAGATGCGCGCCTTCACTCACCTGTGGGACCGCATCTGCCGCGAGCGCTACGGCGTCGAGGACCCGAAGCTGCGGCGCTTCCGCTACGGCGTGCAGGTCAACTCCCTCGGGCTGACCGAGCAGCAGCCGGAGAACAACGTGCAGCGGATCGTCCTCGAGACGCTCGGCGTGACGCTGTCGAAGCGCGCCCGGGCCCGGGCCATGCAGCTGCCGGCCTGGAACGAGGCGCTGGGCCTGCCGCGGCCGTGGGACCAGCAATGGTCGCTCCGGATCCAGCAGGTGCTGGCCTTCGAGTCGGACCTGCTCGAGTACGACGACATCTTCGAGGGCTCCAAGGTGATCGAGGCCAAGACGGCCGAGCTGGCCGAGGCGGCCTCGGCCGAGCTGGCCGACGTGGAGGCGCTGGGCGGCGCCTTCGAGGCCATCGACGAGCTGAAGCAACGCCTCGTCCGCAGCCAGGCCGAGCGGGTGCGCCGCATCGAGACGGGGGAGCAGAAGGTGATCGGCGTGAACTCCTTCACCGAGACGGCGCCGTCGCCGCTGCTCGGTGACGGGGAGATCGGGAACATCCTCAAGGTCGACCCGAACGTGGAGGCCGAGCAGATCGCCGACGTGAAGCGATGGCGGGCCGAGCGGGACGGGACGGCGGTGCGGCGGGCCCTCGACGAGCTGCGCCGGGTGGCCGAGGACGCGGGCCCGACCGGCAACATCATGCAGGCGACCATCGCCCTGGCCCATGCCGGCGGCACCACGGGGGAGTGGGCCGGCGCCCTGCGGGAGGTCTTCGGCGAGTTCCGGGCCCCGACCGGGGTCGGCGGCGGCGTGGGCCGGCGCGGCGACGACCTGGCCGACGTGCGGATCCGCACCCGGGCCCTGGCCGAGACCACCGGCGGGCCGCCCCGCCTCTTGGTGGCCAAGCCCGGCCTGGACGGGCACTCCAACGGGGCCGAGCAGATCGCCGTGGCCGCCCGCGACGCCGGCTTCGAAGTCATCTACCAGGGCATCCGGCTGACGCCGGAGCAGATCGTGGCGGCGGCCCGGGACGAGG
>DATNLP010000635.1:0-5044 GCA_035602795.1 Acidimicrobiales bacterium
TCGGGCAGCGGCACCGAGTCCGTGGTGGCCCGCCCGTCCCGCCTGCGCCTCCCCCGCCCCTTCCTGGCCGTCCGCCGCGTGTCGTACGTCGAGCTCCGGGGCAGGGGGGTGCTCGAGGTCCGTCTTTTCCTGCGCGAGCGCGTCAGCCGCTCGCCGTCCTTTTTGGAGCGGCTGGCCATGAGCCACGACAAGGCCAGGTTGTCCGAGCTGACCTGCGTCGCCGCCCTCCCGCAGGGCCCGACGTGGCCGGTGGACCACGGCGTGCTGTCGAGTCTGCTGCGGCGCCGGCGGGTGCGCCGGGTGGCGTCCGCCCTGCTCGTGATCTTCGGGCTGCTGAACATCATCTTCGCCCTGGTGTGGTCCATACCGGCCGACGTGGAGCGCTGGCTGCCCGTCGGACTGCACCCGCTGTCGGGCACGGCAGCCATTGTGGGCGGCCTCGCGCTGGCCGGCCTGGCCCGGGGTGTGCGCTACGGCTTCCGGGGCGCCTGGCTGGCCGCGCTGCTCGTACTCCTGGCCAGCACCGTCGACCGCCTGGTGCAGGGGCACGGCCTGGAGGGGTCGATCATCGCCTGCTTCTTCGGGTTGTGGATGGTGGCCGAGCACCAGCACTTCAACGTCAGCCCCGCCGGCGTGGCCCGCTTCGTCGGCTGGCTCATCGCCGGCGGTCTGGCCGCCGTGGCCACCGCCGCCTTCATCGCCGCCGTCTTCATCAAGGGCCACCACGAGTCGCTCGACGCCGTCCTGCTGGCTGTGCTCGGCACGCTGGTCATGGTCACCCTGGTGGCGCTGCCCGGCCGCGAGACGCGCCGGTCCGGTGCGGCGCGGCGTGAGGCCTTCGCCCGCACCCGGGCGGCCATCGACCAGTACGGGGGCGGGACGCTGGACTACTTCGCGCTGCGCGACGACAAATCGTGGTTCTTCACCGGCCGGACTGTCGTGGCCTACTCCGTCATCAACGGCGTCATGTTGGTGTCGCCTGACCCGATCGGCCCGGTGGACGAGCGCGCCAGCGCCTGGCTGGACACGGTGGACTTCTGCCAGTCCCACGGCTGGCACCCTTCGGTGCTGGCCGCCTCGGCCTCGTGGCTGCCCATCTACCGCGCCGCCGGAATGGTCGACCACTACATCGGCGACGAGGCGGTCGTCGACTGCCCGGGGTTCTCGCTCAAGGGCAAGGAGATGAAGTCGCTGCGCGGCGCCTACAACCGGATGAAGAAGGGTGGCTTCCGCGTCGAGGTGCTCGACCCCCTGCAGGCCACTGACGATCTGCGCCAGGCGCTGCTGGCGCTCATGACGGAGACACGCCAGGGCGAGGTCGAGCGCGGCTATTCCATGACCCTGTCGCGCATGTTCGACCAGCGCGACACCGGGCTGCTCCTGGCGGTGTGCTTCGATGCCGACGGCTGCCCGGTCGCCTTCAACCAGTACGTGCCGGCCTCGCAGGTCCAGGGCTACTCACTCGACGTCATGCGACGGACGGGCAACCCGGACGCGCCCAACGGCCTGACGGACTTCGTCATCATTGAGACGATCGGCTGGATGGCCGAACACGGGTATCGCGGCCTGGGGCTGAACTTCGCCACCATGCGCGAGATCGTGGCGGGCGAGGCCCGGAGCGGACCGTGGATGTCGATGGAGCGATCCGTGCTGCACCACTTCAGCGACACCATGCAGATCGAGTCGCTCTGGCGCTTCAACAAGAAGTACGACCCGGCCTGGGTGCCGCGCTATGCCATCACCGGCCCCTACCTGCGCCTCGCCGGCACAGGGCTGGCCATCGCCCGGGCCGAGGCCGTCACCGAGATCCCGGTCGTGGGGCGGCTGCTCCAGTCGCGCCAGCCGGCCGGCACGTCGGAGTGACCGCGGGTCAGCGGGCATAGGGCGGGAAGGCCCGCGCCAGGTGGCCGGCCAGGGCAGCGCAGGCGCCGGCGTCGAGCGGCCCGGGTGCCGCCAGCGCCTTGCCTAGCGCCTTGGGCCAGGTGACCAGGACGCCCTCGCAGGCGAAGGGGCGGGCGAAGAAGGTGAGCTCGACCCCGGTGAAGCACAGCGCGACGCGCACCTGAGCGGTCCCCCCGAGGGCCTGCTCGACGAGCACCCGTTGCGCTCGGGCGGCGCGCAGGGACCGGCTCTGGTCGCGCCGGCCGACGGAGAGAGCGGAGCGTTGCGAGATCCACCCCCCGACCTTCCGGCGCTGGAGGCGCCCGTGGTAGTGCTTGGTGTCGACGACCCAGACGCCCGAAGGTACGACGACAACGTGGTCGAGGTTGACCTGGCGGCGCGGCACCGACCGGTCGTGCAGCACGTGCCCCGAGGCGCCCACCACTCGCTCGAGATACCGGCCGACGCGCTCCTCGCCCTCGGCGCCCCGGGCCCAGGCCTCGGTGGACTTCCTGGGCCCGGCCAGGGCGTACACGAGAGGTGCCAGGACCCCGAAGGCGGCGCGGCCCCGAGCGAGGTCCCGGGCCCTCCGGCGGGCGTACTCGGCCCGCGCCGACGCGCCGGGCCGGCCGGTGTCGAAGGCGTCGGTTCCGTCCGGGGGGTCGTCGCCGTCCACGGCGGGGAACGGTCCGCCCGGTCGGTGAAGGTGTCGGCGCGGGGCCACATGGGACGCTGTGCCCGGTGAAAGTGAGGAGACTGGCGCTCGTCGCGGTGGCGCTGGTCGGTGCCCTGCTCCTGGGGGGGTGCGCCGGGACCGCTGCGCCGGCCCGCAGCGCGCCGCCACGGCGCGCCACCACCACGAGCACGACCACAACGACCACGACCACAACCACGCAGCCGCCGGTCACGCCCATCGCCTGGAGCCCGTGCATGGACGACCTGCAGTGCGGCACCCTGGTGGTGCCGCTGAACTACGCCGACCCCAGTGGCCCGACGATCTCCATCGCCGTGGCCCGCCATCCGGCCGAAGTCCCGGACGACCGCATCGGCTCGCTCGTCATCGACCCCGGTGGCCCGGGCGTGTCCGGCATCGACGACATGGCCAACGAGCTCAGCGTGCTGACGCCGCAGCTGCTCGACGACTTCGACATCGTGATGTTCGACCCGCGGGGCGTCGAGCGGAGCGACCCGGTGACGTGCGGCGAGACCCCGGGAGCCGCGCCGGCCACGCTCGCCGACCCCGTGCCCACCACGCCGGCCCAGGTGAGTGCCACCATCGCCGGGCTGAAGCAGTACGCCGCCGCCTGCGAGAAGGCCAGCCCCACCATCCTCCCCTACGTGGGGACGGTGGACGTCGCCCGCGACATGGACCGCATGCGCACCGCGCTCGGAGACAGCGGGCTCACCTACATGGGCCAGTCCTACGGCACGCTGCTCGGGCTCACCTACGCCGCCCTGTTCCCGACCCACGTGCGGGCCATGGTCCTCGACAGCGTCATCGACCCGGCGCTGAGCCTGAACCAAATGACCCTGGGGCAGGCCGAGGGCTTCGAGAGCGAGCTGGATGCGTTCTTCACCTGGTGTGCCGGCACCGCGAGCTGCCCGTGGCGTCCGAGCGGCGACCCCACGGCGGCGGTCCTGGCGCTCCTCGCCTCCAGCGCGGCGGCGCCGGTGCCGGCCGGCAACGGGCGCGTGGCCGGGGCGGCCGAGCTCTACGACGCCCTGCTCGACGGCCTGTACGCCCAGAGCGACTGGCCCCAACTCGGCGACGCGCTGGCGGCGGACGCCACCGGTGATGGCGCACAGGTCGTCGCCATGTCGGACCACTACAACGCCAACGGGTCCACCAACGGCGCCGACGCCGGCGTGGCCATCGACTGCCTGGACCACCCGGCCAGCCACGACCTGGCCGCCTACGGCTACCTGGCGGGCGTGTTCAAGGCGTCCGCCCCGGTGTTCGGTCCGCTCCTGGCCTGGGGCGAGGCGGCCTGCGCCGTGTGGCCGGCGCCGCCCACGCGCGCGGTCGGCCCGGTCAGCGCGGCCGGAGCCCCGCCCATCCTCGTGATCGGCACGACCGACGATCCGGCGACCCCCTACGCCTGGGCGGTCAGCGTGACCCACGAGCTGAGCCGGAGCGTGCTGCTCACGGTGGAGGGGGACGACCACGTGTCGTACTTCTACAGCGAGTGCGTGCGTGACGACGTGCAGACCTATCTCGTCGACGGCACCACGCCGCTCGCCGGCGCCACGTGCAGCGAGTAGGAACGACGGGGACCGTCGCCAGCTCACCGCTCACCCTGGTTTCAACGCGTCTGCAACGGCATCACTCCGCTCGCCGGCGCCGACGACGGACGCACACGATGCGAACGCACGACGTCTAGCTCCCGGTGAAGCGGTAGCGGCCGCTTCCGACCGAGAGCTGTGCCACCCCATCAACAACCGCGCCCACCGTCACCCCGGGCGCCCGCTCGACGGCGATGCCGCTCTCGCGCACGCTCGGGACGCCCTCCGACGCCGGCACCGTCACCAAGGCGGTCGCGTTGGGCGGCACCGACAGGTCCACGGTCAGCCGGCCTCCCGAGCCACGCTCCCAGGCCACCGCCAGCGGTCCGGCGATCGTCGGCACCGAGCCGGTCGCCCCGGCCAGGCCGCGCGTCGGCGGCGTGACGGCCAGGTTGACGGTGCCGTCCTGGTCGGGGGCCATGAAGGTCACGCCGAGGAGGGTCTCCTGCATCGCCACCAGTGCGGAGGACCCCCACCCGTGCGACATGGAGTCGCCGATCAGGTCGCTGGGCGACCACTGTTCCCAGGTGAACGTGCCGCCCACCGCCACGATGTGAGCCCAGCCCGGGATGGATGCATCGGTCAGTGTCCGCACCACCGCTTCGTGCAGGCCCGCGGCGGCCAGGCCGCGCAGCAGCTCGAGCCCGTGGTTGGGCCCGAGGTCGATGCCCAGGCCCTCCACGTGGGCGCCGACCGCGCTGAGGCCGGTTGCCGGCACGACGCCGTAGGCCAGCGCCAGCGCGTTGGCCTCCTGGGATGCAGAGCCGCTCGGGGCCCCGTCCGCGTCGACGCCGTCGACGTACACGCCGTCCGGCCGCCGCAGCGTGGCGTTGACGGCTGCGGCCAGCTCTGCGGCTTGGGCCCGCCAGAGCGCGGCCCC
>DATNLP010000640.1:0-9840 GCA_035602795.1 Acidimicrobiales bacterium
GAGCGGGTGCTGGTGGCCAACCGGGGTGAGATCGCGCGCCGCGTCATCCGCGGCGCCCACGACGCCGGCCTGCAGGCAGTGGCGGTGTACGCCGCCGACGACGCCGGCAGCCCCCACGTCGGTGAGGCCGACGCCGCCGTCCTGCTGCCCGGCTCCACCCTCGCCGAGACCTACCTGAACCCCGCTGGGTTGGTGCAGGCGGCGCGCCAGGGGGGCGCCGACGCCCTGCACCCCGGCTACGGGTTCCTGTCGGAGAACCCCGCCCTGCCCGAGGCCTGCGCGGCGGCCGGGATCGTCTGGGTGGGCCCGCCCGTCGAGGCGATGCGGGTCATGGGCCACAAAGCGCGGGCGAAGGAGGTCGTCGCGGCGGCCGGCGTGCCCGTGCTCCCGAGCGCGGTGGTGGCCCCCGGGGCGACCGTCGCCGACCTCGAGACGGCTGGGGCCGCGGTCGGCTACCCCCTCTTGGTCAAGGCGTCGGCCGGGGGAGGCGGCCGCGGGATGCGCCTGGTCGACGACGCCGGCCAGCTGGCGGACGCGGTCGCCGCGGCGCGGCGCGAGGCGGTGGCCGCCTTCGGCTCCGACGAGGTCTTCCTGGAGCGCTACCTGGCCACCCCGCGTCACGTCGAGGTGCAGGTGATCGGCGACGCGCACGGCACGGTGCTGCACCTCTTCGACCGCGAATGCTCGGTGCAGCGTCGCCACCAGAAGGTGGTCGAGGAGGCGCCGGCCGTCCTGGTGCCCGACGCCGTCCGGCGGTCGATGTGGGAGGCCGCCGTCGCGGCGGCGCAGGCCGTCGACTACGTCGGCGTGGGGACGGTCGAGTTCCTGGTCGACGGCGACGACTTCTCCTTCCTGGAGATGAACACCCGGCTGCAGGTCGAGCACGGCGTCACCGAGCTGATCACCGGCCTCGACCTGGTGGGGCTGCAGCTGGCGGTGGCAGAGGGCCGCCGGCTCCCCTTCGGCCAGGACGAGGTCACCTCCAGCGGGCACGCGGTTGAGGTGCGCCTGTGCGCCGAGCGGCCCCGCGAGGACTACCGCCCGACGCCGGGCACGGCTGAGCACGTGCGCTGGCCCGAGGGCGCCGGCCTGCGGGTCGACCGCGGCATCGAGGACGGCAGCGTGGTCAGCCCGGCCTACGACTCCTTGGTGGCCAAGCTGATGGCGCACGGCGACGACCGGGCGGCCGCCGTCGGCAAGCTGTCGCTGGCCCTGCGGCGGCTCGAGCTCGACGGCCTCGAGACCAACCGGGACCTCCTGCAGGCCGTGCTGGACGACGAGGTGTTCCACCTCGGCCAGGCCGACATCCACTACCTCGACGGCCGCCCCGACCTGCGCCAGGCCAGGCTGCCCGACGAGGCGCGGTGGCGCCAGGCCGCCGCCGCGTCGGCCCGGCTGCTGGACGAGCGCGCCGCGCGCAGCCTGGTCCCCGTGCCGGCCGCCGGGTGGCGCAACGTCGGGACGGCGCTGCACGCGGACGTCCTCACCGACGCCGCCGGTGACCTGCAGGTGCGCGCCCCCACCACGGCGGGCGTGGTGACAGTCCTCGTCGGCGACGGGTGGCTCGGCGTGGGCACGGCGACGACGCGTGACGGCGCCGTCGACCTGGTGGCGGACGGGGTGCTGCGCCGGTACCACGTGCGCCACACGGCCCACCGCGCCGACGTCAACGGCCCCGAGGGCCAGTCGACCTTCGCGCTGCGAGCCGAGGACGACGCCGACGAGCGCCGCGGGCTGGCGGGGGAGTGCCGGGCGCCGCTGCCGGGCGCCGTGACCAAGGTCCTGGTCTCGGTCGGCGACACCGTGGCCGAGGGCGACGGCCTGGTCGTGCTCGAGGCCATGAAGATGGAGCACACCCTGCGCGCCGACGGCGCCGGGACGGTCGGGGAGGTCCACGTGGCGCCGGCCCAGCAGGTCGACGTCGGCGACCTGCTCGTCACGGTGGTGCCGGCATGAGCGTCGCCGGTGACCGCCCAGTGCTCAAGATCGCCAACTGCAGCGGCTTCTTCGGGGACCGGACGGGCGCGGCCCGCGACATGGTCGCCGGCGGCCCCATCGACGTCCTCACGGGCGACTGGCTGGCCGAACTGACCATGTACATCCTCCACAAGACCCGGGCTCGCAGCGGTGGCTACGCGCGCACCTTCCTGCGCGAGCTCGAGGAGGTGCTCCCCACCTGCGTCGAGCGCGGCATCACCGTCGTCTCCAACGCCGGCGGCCTCGACCCGGCCGGCCTGGCGTCCGCGGTCGGGGAGCTGGCGCGCCGACAGGGCGTCGAGGTGCGGGTGGCCGCCGTCTCCGGGGACGACATCACCGACCGCATCCCCGAATTGGCGGCGGGCGGCGAGCGCTTCGTCAACATCGACACGGGCGAAGAGCTCCCGGCCGCGACGGGGGCCGGGGCCTCGGTCGTCACGGCCAACGCGTACCTGCGGGCCCGTCCGATCGCCGACGCCCTGGCTGCGGGCGCCCAGGTCGTGGTGACCGGGCGCGTCACCGACGCCGCCCTCGTCGTGGGCCCGGCGCTCCATGCCTTCGGCTGGTCCGACGGCGACGTGGACGCCATCGCGGGCGCCGTGGTGGCGGGCCACGTGATCGAATGCGGCGCCCAGTGCTGCGGCGGCAATTACGCCTTCTTCGAGGAGATCCCGGACCGGGAACGCATCGGCTTCCCGCTGGCCGAAGTGCACGCCGACGGGTCGTCGGTCATCACGAAGCACCCCGGCACCGGAGGCGCCGTCACGGTCGGCACGGTGACGGCGCAGCTGCTCTACGAAATCGGGAGCCCCCGCTACCTGAGCCCGGACGCCGTGGCCCGCTTCGACAGCATCGAGCTGGCTCAGGAGGGGCGCGACCGCGTGCGCATCTCGGGGGTCCGCGGCGAGCCGCCGCCGCCGACGCTGAAGGTGACGGCCAACCTTGACGCCGGGTGGCGTAACGCCATGACGCTGGCCATCACAGGGGCACAGCCGGCCGCCAAGGCCCGGTTCGCGGCGGGCGCCGTGTGGGCCGGCATCCCCGGCGGGCGCGCCGCCTATGCCGAGACGGCGGAGGACCTCTCCGGCGACCTGACCGGCGCCGGCCTGGCCTACCTGCGCCTGGCCGTGCGGGGCGACGACGAGCAGAAGGTCGGCCGGGCCTTCTCGGGCGCCGTCGTCGAGACGAGCCTGTCGAGCTATCCGGGCACCTTCTTCACCTCGGCGCCCACCGGCGCGCAGGGCGTCGCCCGCTACTGGCCCACCACCGTCGCCGCCTCGGCCGCCACCCCACGCGTCGAGTGTGACGGCCACGAGGTCCCGGTGACCCCACCCGCCGTACCCGCCGCGCCCGCCGCACCTGCCGCCCCCGCCGCACCCGGACCGGTGGTCGAGCCCACCCCGGCCGTCCCGCCGTCCGGCCCCGCCGGCCGGCCGGCCGAGATGGCGCCGGGCGACCTCGAGGTGCCGCTGTGGATCCTGGTGGGCGCCCGCTCGGGCGACAAGGGCGGCGACGCCAACGTGGGCATATGGGCCGACGGCGACGAGACCGCGTCCTGGCTGCAGCGGTGCTTCTCCACCGAGGCGTTCCGGGCGGCCCTGCCCGAGGCGGAGCCCTACGAGGTGGACCGTTACCCCCTGCCCAACCTGCGGGCGGTGAACTTCGTGGTCCACGGCATCCTCGGCTGGGGCGTGGCCTCGAACCTGCGGCTCGACACGCAGGCCAAGGGACTCGGCGAACTGCTCCGATCGCGGTTGGTGGTGGTGCCGCCCTCCTTGGTCTCGAGCGGGCCAGCCGCGGTGCGCTACGCCGCCTGGCGGGGCGGCGCCTGAGCGAGCCCGTCGCCCGCCCTCCGTCCCGAAGCGGCCCGAAGCGGCCTGAGCCGCGTCTGGCAGGATGACGCCCGTGGAGACGGTCGCCCGCCCGCTCGCCTTCGTCCTGGGTACCGCGCTCGTGCTGCTCATCGTGTGGAGCGTGTTCACCGCGCTCGTGGTGCCCCGCGTCACCTCCTCCAGGGTGCAGCGGGGGGTGGCTCGCGTGCTCGGTGGATCCGTCAAGAAGATCTCGCCCAAGCTGCCCAGTTACGAGGTGCGGGACCGCGCCATGTCCTTCGTCGGCCCGGCCTCCATGGTGGCCCTGTTCGTGCTCTGGCTCTGCCTGCTCATCTTGGGATTCGCGCTCATCATCTGGTGGGATGCCGGGGACGACTTCGCGTCCGCCCTGGGTGTCGCCGGCTCGTCCGTGTTCACCCTGGGCATCGCCACGGCCCGTGACTCGGGCCCGATGACACTGGAGATCCTGGCGGCCGGCCTCGGGCTGCTCATCATCGCCCTGGAGATCGCCTACCTCCCGGCCCTCTACAACCAGTTCGCGACGCGCGAGACCCTGGTCACGCTCCTGTCCTCCCGGGCGGGCACGCCGGCCTGGGGTCCCGAGATCCTGGCCCGGCACTACTGGCTCGACACCATGGACGAGCTCCCGCCGCTCTATGGCGACTGGGAGCGCTGGGCGGCCACGGTGTCGGAGAGCCACGCCAACTACCCGGCCCTGATGTGGTTTCGCTCGCCGGTCTCCACCCGGAGCTGGCTGCTGGGCCTCGTCGCCATGATGGACTCCGCCGCGCTGTACCACTCGGTCAACCCGACGTTGACGCCGCGCGAGGCCCGCCTCTGCCTGTCCATGGGCACCAACTGCCTGCGCTCCATGGCGGGCGCGCTGCACATCCCCTACGACTCCGACCCGCTGCCCACGACCGCCATCCGCCTGACCCGCGCCGAGTTCGACGAGGGGTTCAAGCGGCTCGAGGAGGTGGCGTTCCCGCTCGAGCGCGACGCGGACGAGTCGTGGCGGAACTTCCAGGGGTGGCGGGTCAACTACGAGCCGATCGTCGACGCCTTGACCTCGCTCATGGTGCCGCCCCCGGCCCCGTGGTTCCTCGTCCGCCCCAAGCTGGGCCAGGCTCAGTGGCCGATCGTGCGCAACCGCACACCCGACGAGCCCGAAGGGTCTCAGACCTTCGGGTACTTCGGGTCCAAGAGGACCTTGAGGACGCCACCGGCACGCGAGTCGAACAACTCGTAGGCCTCGGCCACCTGGCTCAGGCCCATGTGGTGGGTGAAGGTCTCGGCCAGGGAGAAGCGCCCGGCCAGCACGAGCGGGACGAGCGTGGCCCAGGTGCCGGGTATGGGGGCGAAGACCGCCCGCAGCGTCAGGCTCTTGAGGAAGACCAGTCCCATGGGGAAGGGCAGGTCCATGGTCAGGTTCACCCCGACCACCGAGACCGTGCCGCCCACGGCGGCACAGGAGACGGCGTCCACGACGGTGGCGTCGGAGCCGACGGCTTCGATGACCGATTCGGCCCCGCGCCCGCGCGTCGCCGCCATCACCTGCTCGTAGCCCGGCGCCTGCCGGGCATCGATCGCCTCGGCTCCCAGCTGCTCGGCCCGGGCCAGCCGCTCCGGCACCACGTCGATCGCCAAAATGCGCGCCGGGCTGAACAAAGCGGCGCACTGCACGGCCATCACCCCGACGGGGCCGAGACCGACGACGACGACAGTGGACCCCGGAGCGATCGACGCGCGCAGCGCCCCCAGGTAGCCCGTGGGCAGGATGTCGGTCAGAAGCACCGCGGCTTCGTCTGCCATGCCCTCGGGAATGGGCAGGGCGAACAGGTCGGCGAAGGGCACGGCCATGGCCTCGGCCTGACCGCCGGGGAGATGGGGCACGGTGCCGAACGCGGTGGCCTGGCCGGCCTCGCAGACGTTGGGCTGCCCGGCCAGGCAGGGCCGGCAGACCCCGCAGCCGATGACGCCCGAGACGAGCACCCGGTCGCCCGGCCGGTGCGTGCGCACGTGCGCTCCCACCTCGGTGACCGTGCCGATGGCTTCATGGCCGAGGCGGATGCCCGTCCCGGTCGGCGCGTCGTGGTACAGGTGCAGATCCGAGCCGCAGATGGCCGTGCGCTCCACCGCCACGACGACGCCCTCCGGTCCGGGCAGCACCGGGTCGGGCACGTCCTGGAGCCTGACGTGGTGCGGGCCTTCGAGGACGGTCGCTCGCATCCACGCACGCTATCTCGCCCGGATTAAGCTGGTTCGGGCCAAAATTTCGGCCTGCGCCCTGCTCCGTCAAGCCTGAACCGTGACCGTCCAGCACCCCTCCACCATCGACCAGCCCGTCCTCGTCGACGGCGACATCGACGCCTTCTACGAGGTCGAGGACCTCTGGGCCGTCATCGTCTGGAACGACGACGTGACGACCTTCCAGACCGTCATCCAGGCCTTCGTCGAGATCTTGGGTCACACGGTCGAGCGGGCCGACCAGCTGGCGTGGACGATCCACCGCACCGGCAAGGCGGTGGCTGCCGTGCGCCCCAAGGACGAGGCGGAGGCGGCGGTGCACGCCCTGCACCTGCGCAAGATCCAGGCCACCCTCGCCCGGGCCTGATCGCGGCCGCCAGGCCAGCCGCGCTGCGCCGCACCCCTACCGGCGCACGAAGACGTCCGCCTCGAGCGCGGCGGCGGGCACCGGCCCCACCGCCGCCACGCCGGCCCCCCCCGCCCTCTTCACCCGCCGGCCGCGGCCAGCCGCGCCGTCAACCGCGCCTTCACGGCCGGCCACTCGTCCGCCACGATGGAGAAGCGGGCCGACGTGCGCACTGTGTCGTCGGCCCCCGGACGGTCGGCCCGCAAGATGCCGTCGAGTTGCCCGCCGATCCTCTCGATGGCCGCCCACGACCGCTTGTTGCGGACGTCGGTCTGTAGCGCCACCCGGTGCACCTGCCAGACCTCGAAGGCGTGCGCCATCATGAGCAGCTTGGCCTCCGTGTTCACCGGTGTCCGCTGCGCCGAGCCCGCCAGCCAGGTGTAGCCGATGTCGCAGACGTCGGGCACCCCGTGGCGCTGGTGGGTGGCGCCCGGCGGCCATTGCCAGCAGGCGATCTCGCAGAACCGGGTGGCGCCCACGGTGCGGTCGCTCTCGCCCGGACCGCCGCCCCGCCAGACCGTGGCGAAGGCCACGTGCGCCCCCGCGGCCACCGAGGCCAGGGCGTCGTTGACGTAGGCCGTCATCTCCGCCTCGCCGTCGGGGGTGTACGTCCATTCGTAGGCCGAGCGGTCCTCGCCCGCCGCCTCGACCAGGGCGGGGATGTGCGCCTCGCTGAGCGGCTCGAGCCGCACGCGGGTCCCTTCGAGCGCGAAGGGCTCAGGCATGGGCGGCGGGGATGGGGGCCTCGCCGCCCTGCTGCTGCGCGCCGCCCGGCTGTCCCGCGCCGCCACCGCCTGCCCCGGGGATCACGAAGTCGCTCTGGCGCACGAGGGCGAAGGCGGCCACCACACCGACGAAGGCCACGATCGCCCCGATCACCATCAGATGGTTGAGCGTCGTCGAGAAGCCGACGTGGTACGCCTGCAGCAGGGCGTGGCGCGCCGCCGGGACCCGGATGGACGACGCCGCCTGCTGCACCCCTCCCTCGGCCATGGCGGCCTGCAGTTGCGTGCCGCCTTGGTGCAGGACCTCGGATCCGTAGACCGTCTTGCCCAACGCGGCCGACGTGTGCGCCACGATCTGGCTCTGGAAGACGGCGCCGAGGACGGCGATGCCGGTGGCGATCCCCACCTGGCGGAACGTGTTGTTGGCCCCCGAGGCCATGCCGCTGCGCTGCGGCTGCACGACCGACACCGCGCCCGAGGCGAGGACCGGGTTGACCGTGCCGACGCCCGCCCCGCACAGCAGGAAGCCGGGCAACAGGACGGTCCAGGCGGAGTGCGGATTGGTCGTCGCCATGAACAGGAGCCCGCCCGTGATCAGCACCATGCCGATCCCGAGCAGGAGGCGCGAGTGCACGCGTACGGTCAGCCGGCCGGCGAAGAACGCCACGCCGAAGGACATCAGCGTCAGGGGCAGGAAGCGGGCCCCGGCGGCCAGCGGCCCGTAACCCAGGTCGTCTTGGATGTACAACGTGAGATACAGGAACATGGCGAAGATGGACGCCGCCAGCGTGAAGGCGACGACCGAGATCCCCACGAACGCCGGGATGCGGAACAGCTCCAGGTCCAGCATGGGGTCCTTGGTGCGCGACTCGTTGACGAAGAACGCCAGCATCAGCACGACCGAGGCCACGAGCAGGACGACGATGGTGGTGCTGCTCCAGCCCAGGTCGTTGCCCCGCACGAGGGCGAAGACCAGCGTGAAGAGGCTGGCCGAGAACGTGACGAAGCCGACCCAGTCGATGCGGCGCTGCCGCGGGTCGCGCGACTCGGCCACCTTGGCGAAGGTGAGGAACACGGCGAGGACACCGATGGGGACGTTGACGAAGAAGATCCAGCGCCAGCCGAACGCGCTGGTGATGGCGCCGCCGACGAGCGGGCCGACCGCCACGGCGCCGCCGATGACCGCGCCGTAGAGGCCGAAGGCGGTGCCGCGGTCCCTGCCGGTGAACGCGCCGGCGATCAGCGCCAGCGAGGTGGCGAACATGATGGCGCCGCCGACGCCCTGCACGGCGCGCGCCAGGTTGAGCATCAACGGCGTGGTCGACAGGCCGCACGCGAACGAGGCGGCCGAGAAGACGATGAGGCCGACGGCGAAGATAATTCGCCGCCCGTAGATGTCGCCCGCCACGCCCGCGGTCAGCAGGAAGGCGGCCAGGGTCAGCGAGTAGGCGTCGACCACCCACTGGAGGTCCGAGAAGCTCGAGTGCAGCTCGCGCTGGATGTCGGGCAGCGCCACGTTGACGACGGTGATGTCGAGCAACAGCATGAAGACCGCCGTGCAAACGGCGATCAGCGTCCACCACTTGCGTTCCAGAACGGGCATTGGCGGAGTGTATCGACCAGGTGTTCTCGCCCGTACAATGTCCCGTGATCGTCGGATCTGCCCTGACCATAGAGATCGGCGACCGCACCCTGCTGGACGACGCCTCCTTCGTCGTGGGCGCAGGCGAGAAGGTGGGCCTGGTCGGCCGGAACGGGACGGGCAAGTCGTCCTTCATCTCGGTGCTGGTGGGCGAGGCGGCGCCCCACCTGCGCCGACGGGGCAACGTCCGCATCCTCGGCTCCTACGGGTACCTGCCCCAGGCACCGGTGCCGGGTGGCCTCGGCCTCGAGCCGACGGCCTTCTCGCACATCCTCTCGGCCCGGGGCCTCGACGTGCTCGACGACGCGCTGGGCGCGGCACGACGGGCCATGGCCGCCGACCCCTCGGAGGAGCACATCGCGCTCTTCACCGACCTGCAGGAGCAGTTCCAGGACAACGGCGGCTACGAGGCGGAGTCCGTCATGGCCCGCCTGGCCGACGGCCTCGGCCTGCGCCAGGAGCTCCTCCTGGAGGACATCGAGTCTTTGTCGGGCGGACAGCGCCGCCGCGTCGACCTGATGCGCGTCCTGTTCCAAGAGCCCGAGCTGATGATCCTCGACGAGCCGACCAACCACCTCGACCGCTCGGCCAAGCGGTGGCTGCTCGACGAGCTGGCCCGCTTCGGTGGCGCCCTCCTGGTGGTCAGCCACGACCTGAAGCTGCTCGATCACGCCATCACCAAGGTCCTGCACATCTCGAACCAGCACCTCACCGAGTGGAAGGGCAACTACTCCAAGTTCGAAGCCCTGCGGGAGGCCGACCAGACCCAGCGTGAACGCGCCGCCGAGCTCGAAAAGCGTGAGATCACCCGGCTCTCGTCGCTGGCCGACTCCATGCGGGCCAGCACCGAGAAGCGGGCACGCAAGGCCAAGGCGCTCGACAAGCGGGTGGAGCGCCTGCAATCCGGGCGCACGAGCGTCGAGCGGCGCGAACGCACCAGCAAATTCCGCCTGCCCGCCCCGCCGCGCACCGGGGCCACGGCGTTGGAGGTGGAGAAGCTCGGCGTGCGCT
>DATNLP010000646.1:0-2387 GCA_035602795.1 Acidimicrobiales bacterium
GCGTAGGAGACGAGGTGGACGAGGTAGCCGGGGCGCTGGGAACGGACGGCCCGGCCTATGCCCGCCTCTTCACCCCCCTGGTGCGTGACCTGGACAAAATCCTGCCCGCCTTTCTCGGCTCCATGCGCTCACCACCAGCCCATCCCGTCGCGGCGACCCGATTCGGACTGCATGGCCTCGGCTCGGCCCGACATCTGGCGCGTCGCTTCAACACCGACGAGGGCCGCGCTCTGGTCGCCGGTACGGCCGCCCACTCGATGCTGCCGCTGACCGCGCCCCTCTCCGGCGTCTTCCCGCGCCTGTTCACCGCTCTGGCCCATCGCTACGGCTGGCCGGTGGTGGAGGGCGGCAGCGCCGCCATCATCGATGCACTGGTGACCGAGCTCACGTCACTCGACGGACAGATCGTCACGGGGAACCTGGTGAAGAGGCTCAACGACCTACCTGACGCTCGCGCCACCATCCTCGACGTCACGCCCCGCCAACTGATAGAGCTGGCGGGGGACCGATTACCAAGCCGGGCCTACCGGGCGCTCTCCCGCTACCGCTATGGCCCGGGTGTGTGCAAAATCGACTGGGCCCTCGACGGGCCAGTGCCGTGGACCGCCGAAGGTTGCCGGCGCGCCGTGACCCTGCACCTGGGGGGGTCGTTCGAGGAGATCGCCTGCAGCGAGGCCGAGGTCAGCGCGGGCCGCCATCCCGAGCGCCCGTACTGCCTGGTCACCCAGCCGTGCATCGTCGACCCGTCCCGTGCGCCGGTGGGCAAGCACACCCTGTGGGCGTACTGCCACGTCCCCAACGGTTCGGACATCGACATGACAGAGCGGATCGAGGCGCAGATCGAGCGGTTCGCGCCCGGCTTCCGCGACCTGGTCATCGCTCGCTCGACCTCCACCGCGGTCAATGAGGAGGAGCACAACCCGAGCTACGTCGGCGGTGACATCAACGCGGGCGCGGCCACCTTGCGCCAGATGGTGTTCCGCCCCACTCCGCGCTGGAACCCGTATCGCACCGCCATCCAGGGTGTCTACCTCTGTTCGGCTGCGACGCCGCCGGGCGGGGGCGTCCACGGCATGTGCGGCCACGGCGCGGCCCGCGCGGTCCTGCGCGACCTCGGTCGGCGCGGGACCTGACCCCGGGGTCGGGTTGGTGTCAGAGGGAGCGTGGTCCTACGCCTGGTATCGGTTCCGGGCGAGCTTCCACGGCGAGTGGTCGTACCTCCTGCTCGTCGCCCTCCTGATCGGGGCCCTCGGTGGTCTCTCCATGGGATCGATCGTCGCGGCCCGCAGTACGGGGTCGTCCTTCACCGACCTCGTGAACGCTGAACACGTGCCACAGCTCTTCGTGGCCGACGGCACCATCGACCCCGCCATCGGTCTCGACAACGCATACAACCCGGCACTGGTGGACAAGCTGGCCCACCTGCCCTTTGTCGAGCGAGTCGGGAGCGAAGTGGAGTTGAACGCCGGCCCATTGTCGTCGACCGGTCAGCCGCTTCCGGAGACCTCATCCTCACCGAACGCCGAGGCCAGCGTGAACGGGCTGGAGTACACCGAGGATCCCGTCTTCATCACCGCGGGCCAGATGCCGAACCCGAACGCACCCGACGAGTTCGCCATTGACGCGGCCAGCGCCACCTCTCTCGGGTACCACGTCGGTGAGGTCGTGCCGTTCGGCTGGGTCACCAACGCACAGAGCCAGTCGGGGAACGTGTCGCCGAGCACGATCATACCCGTCGACCAACGCGCCCGGCTGAAGCTGGTCGGTCTCATCGGCGGCCAGACCACCACGCTGATCCACGACCAGAACAGCGATACCAGCGGGGCGATCATCCTGCTGACGCCGGCACTGACGAACAGGCTCCTCGACTGTTGCGCCAACCTCTCCCTGAGTGCGCTCACGTTGCAGGACGGCAACGCGCACCTGTCCGCCGTCGAACGCGAGGTGAAGGCACTCCTCCCGAAGGGATTTCCCTTCGTCTCGGTCGAGTCGCAGGACGTCGAAGCGACCGCCGCGGCAACGCTGCGCCCGGAGGCCATCGCGTTGGCTGTCTTCGGCGGCATCGCAGGGCTGGCCACGCTCCTGATCGCCGGCCAGGTGATCACGCGGCGGCTCCGGCTCAGAGCTGACGACCTCGATGTCGCCCGGGCCCTCGGCGCCAATCCGCCGATGGCCTTCTTGGACGGGCTCATCGGCACCCTCGGCGCGATCCTGACCGGCTCGGCCCTGGCCGGATTGGTCGCCCTGGCCCTGTCCCCCTTGGCTCCGATCGGGCCCGTGCGTCCCTTCATCCGGATCGGGGTGCACGCCGACTGGACGGTTATCGGCCTGGGCACGGCCCTTCTGCTCCTCGTCCTGAGCGCCTTGGCCATGATCGCATCGGCCCG
>DATNLP010000647.1:0-7438 GCA_035602795.1 Acidimicrobiales bacterium
ATGTTGGACCATGATGTGCCGCCGTCGGCGGAGAACTGCCATTGGACGGTTGGCGTCGGCGACCCGGACGCGGCGGCGCTGAATGAGGCGGTCGATCCCGCGGCGACGGTCACGCTGACGGGCTGGCTGGTGATCGTTGGAGGCGCGCTGACCGGACCTGTGAAGGTCAGGGTCGCCGCATTGGTCGTCGCGCTGCCCGAGGAGTTGGTGAAGACCGCTTCGTACTCGTACCCGTTCTCAATAGTCGTCGTGGTGAACGAGTAGGTCGTCGAGGTTGCCCCGGAGATGTTGGACCATGATGTGCCGCCATCGGCGGAGAACTGCCATTGGACGGTTGGCGTCGGCGACCCGGACGCGGTGGCGCTGAATGAGGCGGTCGATCCCGCGGCGACGGTCACGCTGACGGGCTGGCTGGTGATCGTCGGAGGCGCGCTGACCGGACCTGTGACGGTCAGGGTCGCCGCATTGGTCCTCGCGCTGCCGGACGAGTTGGTGAAGACCGCTCGGTACTCCCGGCCGTTTTCAGAGGTTTTCGTGGTGGACAGTGAGTAGGTCCTCGAGTTCGCACCGGGGACGTTGGACCATGAACCGCCTCTGTTGGCGGAGAACTGCCACTGAACGGTTGGCGTCGGCGACCCGGACGCGGCGGCGCTGAATGAGGCGGTCGATCCCGCGGCGACCGTCACGCTGACAGGCTGGCTCGTGATCGCCGGCTTGGAGTGGCCTTTTGCCGCCTGGAGGTCCGTCGGGCTCGTGGTGAAGTGTTGGGGAAACCCCACGACCCGGTTCGTGTAGATCAGTCTGGGATGGCCGTCGGAACCAGAGGCTCCATGGCGGCCGGGCGCGGACGCCGACGCGCCTGCCACCTGGCAGAGACCGAGGGTCGACCCGAGAACGAAAGCGACACTTAGCGGCCCCGCTACCCGCCATGCGCCCTTGAACGTTCCCCGCGGGCGGTTGCTTCTGGACATGGAGCACCTCTGCGTGTTCAGGGCCCGTATTGCGATGGCAACTTCTCACTCGCGTCTGATTATGAACCGCGCCCTCCAAGCTTGAAAGACCATTGACTGCAAATGAGGCTTTAGGACTACTCATGATTCGCCCCAAAATTTTCACCTCGTTGTTCTTGCAACCGATCACAACACCCCGATACCGATCATTCAGAGAGCGCCCCGTTCGCTGCCGAGTCAGGGTGCCACCCCTCGAGCACTCCAGGGAACGTTGTCTGGCGCCGCTCAATCTCTCTTAGGCGTTTGGATCCGATGTCTGCATAGCTGCGACCCGAGGACGGATCCACCACAGGTACACAGCCCCCAATACGGACGAGACAAAGAATGCCAACACAGCGAACACCAAAAGAAGCGTGACCCACAGAGCCTTCGATGATCCAGCCGACGAAAACGCTTCTCGGGGTCTCCGCACTGCGTCCACTATCGCCCAGACGGCTATCGCAATGACTCCGAGGAGAAAGAGTAAGCCAACAAGCGTCCAGATCGCGCGGAAAATGAGCATCGTCGAGGCCTCCCCCGGACTTGAAACGGCGACGATCTCTGTTCGATCAGTTGCGGATTGCCGATGATTCTGTGCTGCCTCGACGGCCAGATTAACGGACCCACTAGCCGCCAATGATCATCTCAACTCCACCCCAATTCGCCGGTTCCGGGATGCCCAAGCAAGTTGGAGTTGACCCGCTCTTCATTTTCCATCGTGACTCCAACGTGCGGTGAGTCACCAAGTGGATGGGTCCGATCGTTCCATGACGGCTACCACGCGCCCCAAGTGTCAACCTGAGTGGGTGGGGAACCGGGGCACGACAGCCTGCATCTTTCGAGCCTGACTCGGATGACTTGGTCGCAAGGGACAGCCAATTTTCTCGGCGGGCCTAGTGGGCGCCGCGTGCGTGCCCGAGCGAGCGTCGCGCCGAACGCTCACCGCCGCGGCGCGTGAGCGCGCCCTCGGGCGCGGGGTCGGGTTGGCGAGCCAGGAGGGACTCCCGTACGAACTGCTCGGACGACAGGCCCACGACGTTCGTGATCCCCTTGCCGCCCATGGAGCCGTAGAACATGGCATCGCCGAAGGCGAACACGTCGCGGTCGGACGCCACCTCCCAGTACCCCGCCCGCGCACCAGGCGCAGGAGCCAGATATGGCTCGTCGGTCACGCGGGCCCGACCGTTCCCCGGCGTGGCACCTCTGGTCGATGTCAGGGACGGGAGCATCCGATGAGGAGGGTCGTCGGCGCGCTGGTGGCCCTCGGCCTCATCGTCGGATTGCTGGGGATGGCCGTGGTCGGCTCGGCCATGGCCATGTTCGGCCTCGACGTCCAGCCCACGGCGACGCCGGCTGCCGCCTCCAAGATCCCGCCCGCCATGCTGGCGCACTACCAGGAGGCCGCGGCCACATGCCCGGGCTTGCCATGGACGGTCCTCGCGGCGATCGGGACCGTGGAGTCCGACAACGGCGAGTCGGATCTCCCCGGGGTGCACAGCGGTGCCAATGCGGCCGGTGCGGAAGGGCTGATGCAGTTCGAGCCGGCGACCTTTGCCGAGTACGACGAGCCAGTCCCCCCAGGTGGGGCCGATCCGCCGAATCCCTACGACCCAACCGACGCCGTCTACGCGGCGGCTCGCCTGCTGTGCGCCAACGGAGCGGCCGGCGGGGCGAACCTGCCCCGCGCCGTGTACGCGTATAACCACTCGACGGCCTACGTCACCCAGGTGCTGGCGCTGGCGCAGTCCTACGGGTCCGCGGGCCCTCCGACCGCGGCGCCGTCGGAGGCGGGCCCGGTGGCGGCGGAGTGGGCGCTGGGCCAAATCGGCACGCCCTACGTGTGGGGCGGCGAGACCCCGGGGGTGGGCTTCGATTGCTCGGGGTTGGTGCAGGCCGCCTACGAGGTGGCGGGCGTCTCGCTGCCGCGCGTGGCACAGGATCAGTACGACGCCACGCCGAAGGTTCCGCCCGGCTCAGCACTGCAGACGGGCGACCTCGTCTTCTTCGGCTCCGGGCCGGACGGCATCGACCACGTCGGCATCTTCGTCGGCGTCGTCGGCGGCGAGGACGTCATGGTCGACGCGCCCTACACCGGGGCCGACGTGCGGGCGGAGACGTTCCCTTCCACCGCCGGAGTGCCGTTCGGGAGCCTGGTCTACGTCGGGGCGACCCGTCCGTCAGGACTTCCGGGCGTCACGCCCGCCAGCGCACCGGTAACGCCTGCAACCCGCGGATCGTGAACCCGGGCCGCCACTGCGGCCTGCCCACCAGCTCCAGGCCGGGCAGACGGTCGACCAGGCCGCGCAGCATGATGCGCGCCTCGGCGCGCGCCAGTGTGGCACCGAGGCAGAAAGTGGGCGCCCGAGCTGAAGGCGAGGTGTGGCAGGTCGCCGCGTCGAGATGGCGCGACAGCACCCACACCCCGAAGGGACTCTCGTGTACCGGGTCGACGCGCCGGAGCGCGGCATAAGCCGGGTAGGGGTTGCGGCGGGCGGGCGGCCACTGCACGAAGGTGGCGAGCGCCGGCGTGACCAGCGTGCGTCGCCCGGCCCGCATGGCGCGCCGCCGCGGCGGCGTGACGGGAGGCGTGGGTGCCCGTGTGTCGATCGCCATCCCCACCACCTCTCCTTCGCCGCCGGGAAGGTTTTCGTGTGTCTTAGGGCGGTCAGGCCGGCAGCGTCAAGGTGAAGCCGCCCGGCACCCGGGCCGGTGGCCGCCGGCGGCCACCACGGCCCCGCACTCGGGGCAGACCTCGTGTGCCAGGCAGGCCGGGTCGCCACCCTGATCCCCGGCCATGGCCTCGTCACAGATCACGCAGTCGAGCGGCGAGCCGATGTGGCCTTCCCGCCCCTCGGGCGTCAGCACCCAGGGGCGTTCGCGGAACGGCGGTTGGTGACGCACATGCTGGCGGTGGCCACACTCGAGCAAGGCCACCCAGTCCCCCATTTCGTCCTGGTCGAAGCCCACGATGGCCCGTTCCACCGCGCTCAGCCTTCCTGGGAGGTCGTCACGTAGCTGGCCGGCGGTGAGCCGTTGCCATTCACCACGGGCGCCGGTCGCCCACCACCGGCAGCACGCCGAGCTCGCTGCCCGCCATGGGGTCGGCCACGCGAGGAAGGATCTCGTCGGGGTAGGCGAGCGTCACCGGGTCCATCATGGCGCCGCTGGCGAGGCGATCGACCAGAATATCGTGCCACGATGATATCGTGGCACGATGCGATTGAGGGACGCCGACTACGAAGACCTGCTGGCGCTCCGGACCGGCCTACGCCGTCTCCTGCGTTGGAGCGAGCAGCAAGCCGAGGCGACCGGACTGACATCGGCCCAGCACCAGCTCCTGCTGGCCGTACGGGGCCACCCCGACCGGCGCGGGCCGACGATCGGCGAGGTGGCCGACTACCTGCTGCTCCGCCACCACAGCGCCGTCGGCCTGGTGGACCGGGCCGAGGAGGCGGGCCTGGTCACCCGTAGCCGCGACGCCGAGGACCAGCGGGTCGTCCGGCTCCAGCTCACGGGCGAGGGTGAGGAGCATCTGGAGGCGCTCTCGGCCGCCCACATGGAGGAGCTGCACCGGCTGGCGCTCAAGCTGCCCAGCGCGTGGCGCGGGCTCATGCCGCACCAGCCCCTGCACGGGCTGCCCGCCGGGATGCCCTGAGCCGCGGCGACGCTCAGGACACGGACAGGCCCAGCCCGCGCCGCATGTCGTCGAGGTGATGGTGCATCTCGTGGGCGGTATGGACCAGCACGAAGCCCACGTCCACCTGCGTCGGGGCGGGCAGGTTGTACATGCACGGCCGGGCGAGCTGTCCGGCGTCCAGACCTTGGTAGAGCCAGTCCAGCAGGCGGGCGGCGGAGACGAGCGTCGTGGAGACGTCCGCAGGGGCCTCCTCGGCGTAGCGGGCCAGGCCAGCTCGCTCGTCGCGGTACATCGGTGAGAAGTGCGGGTTGTCGGCCACGAGGGCCAGGATGACCCGATCCCGTTGCACCGTGAGCAGGTCGCGCACGTGGGCGGCGTATTCGAGCGGCGACCACACCTGTGGCCCTGGCCGCTCGGTGACCCGTGGTGACGACGACCGGAGCAGCTCGCTGGCCGTCAAGGCACCGTCGGTGATGACACGACGCGCCCCTTCCACGGTGGTCCCGTAGTCGTAGCCACAGCCCGGGCAGGGCGGGATGGCGAGAGGTTCGGTGGCGCCGGACACGTCGGTGTGACCTAGGGCGGGCCGTCGCCGGAGAGGAACGCGATGATGGCGGGCATGGCTGTCGGGTCCTGCACGAAGAAGATGTGCCCGCCGTCGAACATCTCCAGTCGGGCGCCGGGGATCAGGGCGGACAGGTACTGGCTGTTGGCCGGTGGGGCGATCCCGTCGTAGCGGCCGCCACAGACCAGGGTCGGGCAGCGGATGTCACCGAGACGCTCGGCGGTGTCGTGATGGCTGCGCGCCTCGAGCTGGAGGCGCGGACCGTGCTCGGGCGGCTGGCGGACGCGAGCCGAGAGGAGGGCCACCATGTCGGGATTGGCCTCCCGCCAGTCGGCGTCGCACCGGGTGTCGAGCAGCTGGAACTGGCGACGCTCGCGCTCGTCCGCCGAGAGGTCGGCCAGCTCGTGCAGGGGGTACGAGGCGCCTCCGGCACCGCCCGACGATGTGCAGGCCAGGGCGAGGCGACGGACCCGCTCGGGGTGTCGGATGGCCAGCTCCTGGGCCACCATGCCGCCGAAGGACACGCCGAGCACCCGGCAGGAGTCCCAGCCGACCAGGTCGAGCAATGCGGCGGCGTCGTTGGCGTAGTCGGCCATGGCGTACGGCCCTTCTGGCACGTCTGACTGGCCGAGGCCGCGCTGGTCGTAGGCCAATACCTCGAACGACTTCACCATCGGTCCGTCGCTCAAGCGGGGCTGGTGGCGCAGGTCGGCGCCGGTACCCGAAATGAAGAGGAGCCGCTCCCCCGCTCCGTCCAGCTCGTAATAGAGCGAGATGCCGTTGGCGGTTCCGAAGGGCACCGGGGAAGCGTAGCGGTGTCGCTTCGCGGCGCGACGGCCGGGCGACGGTGCCAAGCTGTCGCTCATGTCCGACACCGGCGGTCCCTTCGCCGCGGTCACGGTGGCCGAGGGCTACCGCCGGTACCTGGAGCCGGTGATCTTCGAGCCCTGGGCCGAGCGCCTGGTCGCCTTCGCGAGAATCCGCTCGGGACGGCACGTGCTCGACGTGGCGGCGGGCACCGGCGTGGTCAGCCGCCGAGCCGCGGTGGCCGTGGGTAAAGGTGGGCGCGTCATTGCCAGCGACATCAGTGAGTGGATGCTGGCCCAGGTGGCGAGGGACGACGCCAGTAGGGATATCGAGTCATTGGTCTCCTCTGCCACTGAGCTGGACCTGGCCGACTCGGTCGTCGACGTCGTGCTGTGCCAGCAGGGCGTCCAGTTCTTCCCCGACCGTGGCGCTGCCGTGGGTGAGATGCGCCGCGTGCTGCGACCTGGCGGCACGGCGGCCGTGGCGGTCTGGGTGGCCGGACGGCATCTCGATCCGTTCGCCACGTACGGCGAGGTCCTCGAGTCCTGCGGCGTCGAAGATCCGTTCCCAGGCCGATACGGCTATGACATGACGCGGTTCGCCATGACCCTCGAGGAGGTGGAGGCGCTGTTCTCGGGCGCGGGCTTCGGCGACATGCAGGTCGAGACGGAAGAGCTCACTCTGCGCTGGGACGGCCCGCATGCGGCGGCGCTTGGTGTGACGGGCACGCCGTTCGCAACGGGCCTGGCTGGGCTGGATGCCCACCGGCAAGCCGAGGTGATGGCGGCGTTGGACGAGGCGTTCGCCCGGTCCTTGGACGACGGAGGTGCGTTCACCATGTCGGCGGTACTGGCGCGAGGTACGGCCTGATTCGCACAGACGTGCCAGCGGGGCGGAACGCCCGAGATGGACCACGCCTGGGTGGTACCGCTCGGCGAGTGTTCTATGCGGGATCAGCCCTCGGGGAGCGCCGCGAAGTCACGCTTTGCTTGCCGATACCACCCCATACCTGAAATTGGATGCTTCCAACGGCCTTTCATCTCCTTCAAGGCACCCTGGTGTGCATCATCGCCTTCCGCGACCATCTCCTTCAGGTGGCCATCTTGGGCCTTTATGACCTCATCGGCGGTAGCTCCGTGATGTGCGAACTCACACGGCCCACCAAGTTGTTTACATGTCATGGTCTTCATGAGGCTTGCTTCCCTTCACGTGGATCTTGGCCGTCAACGAGCACGGGATGATGGAAATGTTGACGGGATCACCCGTGCCGTGACCGGCCGGGAGTTCGGACCGTCCCCGACGGTCCCGATGCGGGCAAGGTCGTTCGAGCCGTCATCCATCAATCGTACGGACGTGGCCCGATGGCTGCTTCTCCGATCGTGCTCGATTGAGGCGGGGTCGGTCGTCCTCCGATGCCACTGCTCGGCCGCCCCTCGGTCT
>DATNLP010000649.1:0-15652 GCA_035602795.1 Acidimicrobiales bacterium
ACCGACGAGCCGCCCGGGGTGCCCGCGGCCGAACCCGGGGTCGCGGCCGCTTGCGATGGGCCTGCTGCCGCGGCCGGCAGCCCCAGCACAGACTGTCCGTGGTGCAGCGCGTCGATCTGGCCCAGGGTGGACTCGATGGACCCACGCAACTGTGCGATCCCCGAGCGCTCTCGTGCGAGATCACTCGCTACGACGCTCGCCGCGGGTGCAGCGGTGCCCGTGGACGCCGGCGCCGTGCTGAGCGACCAGGCGAAGGCGAGGCCGGTCGTTCCCAGCGTGGCGGCGGTCACAACCATGCCGGGCACCGAGGTCTTGCGCCGGCGCGCCCCGGCCTTCTGGCGCTTCTCAGTCATCGGTCCCATCCGATCCGCGATGGCGCGAGGCCGTTGTTGTGGTCGTCGGCGGGGCGGTCGTCGCAGCGGTGGTCGTGGTCGCCCGCGGGACCGAAGTCGCCAGGGGTGCCGACGTCGTCGCGTGGATCGGCGCGGGCGTCGAGAGTATGGCCGGGCGAGCCGACGCCCCGGCGCTCGCCGGGGTCGGCGTGGTCGTGACCGGACCCGCGATGACGGAAGTCGGGACCGGTGCCTGTGCCTTCAGAACGGCGCGTGCGTACCCCAGCAGGATCTGCAGCTGCGTTTCGTGACGGCTCAGGGCCACCTCGTCGTGGTAGAGCCGCTCGACCTCGGAGCTGCCGGCCGTTGGTGTGGCCGGGGCGTGCACCCCCTGAGCGCCCGCGGCGAGCGTGCACCCCGTGACGAGACCGCCGGCTGCGATCGCGCCGAGCACCCACCTCGGAATCACTATGCAAACCCCCTTAATGCGCGCGGCTAAGGCCGCACGTCCTCCTCCCTGCCTGGGAGTGTGACTCCCAGTCCCTGAAAAACCAATGAAGGGAGCAGACGCCCCCCAACTTCGAATCCAGAGTTGTTTCCCGGTAGTGAAACGGCGCCGGCAGCCGCCACCTACGGTCGACGCCACGAAGATAAATGCGTTCCTGTGCCACTGCACCGTCCCGGCTGAACGAAATCGGGCTGTGTTGGTGGAAGACGCGTCGGCTGGGGCACGCCACATTCCTACGGAAGCTCTGATGTCCCAGATCCTCTTCCGTATTCAGCGGCGCACCTGGCGGATCTCGTCTTCTGTCCACAAGGACGTCAGCGCTATGGCGCATCGCGCGTTCGGGTCCGTCCGTCGTCGTTCGCCAGCGTTTCTCAAGTCGCTGACCTGCCGTTCTTGTTCGCCGTCGCCCGACCATTGGCTCTCGGTGAGATTCCCAAGCTGAGAACGCCGGGTTCGATCCCCGTCGCCCGCTCTCTCTAAACATCGCAGGTCAGGTGGCCTGCCCGTAATGCAGTCGGCAGTCGCAAATCGAGCAAGGGCAGTCGTGCCCCCCACGTGCCCCAGCGGGCCCTGGAGAGGTGCGCGTTCTCAGATACCGAAACTGAGGACACACCCGCCGCGTGGCCACCAAGGACGGACCGTCGGGTGGGCCCAACGCGGTCCCGGGTCCTGCGCCCCGTTAGCCTGGCCACGGTGGTGCGGCGGTGGGTGAGCGGCCCAAATGGCGAGGAGCTCGAGGCTGAGGTGCTCGTTGCCGCGGCCGCCTACCGCGGCAGTCGCAGCATGGCCGACACCGACACCTTGATCGCCGCGCTCCGCCGCGCCTTCGGTGCCGGGCTCGACGAAGTGGCGGGCTGGACACCGGACCAGCTGTCCGCCCTCGAGCGACGCCGCGCCCACCAGCACCAGGTGGCGACAGAGCGAGCGTTCCGGGTCGCGAAGGGCAGCTACGAGAAGTCCTACGACCGGGCCGACCTCGACCGAGCTTTCGAACTGGCCGAGGAAGCCCTCGCGACCGCTCCGAGGAGCGGTCCGGCCCGTGTCGATCGACTGAGCGCTCTTGTGTGGAGCCTCGCCGCGCGATGGTTGCTCGACCGCGACCGAGCCGATCTCGACAGGGCGATTGGGCTGGCCGAGGGTGCTCTCGCCCGCACACAAGAGCAGGACCAGAGACGCCTCACTCTGGGCCAGAACGTGAACTGGTGCCTGGCCGAGCGCTGGAAGCTCGACCACGACCGCGCCGACCTCGAGCGAGCCGTGGAGGTGGCCGAAGAGCTCCTCTCCCTAACTTCGCCGGACGACCCCGAATGGGACATACGGCAGGAGAGTTTGCATTGGTGGCTAGGAGAGCGGTCGCGGCTCGACCACGACCGAGCCGATCTCGGTGCGGCGACGGGGTTGGCTGAAGAGGCACCCACCCCCGGGCCCAAGGACGACCTGGAGCGGCCAGACGGCGCCACAACGTGGCCTGGCGCGTGAGCGAGCGACAGACGCTCGACCACGAGCGTCTGTCGCCTTCTTTCGGCTATCGAAGGTCCCTAAAGAGGTAGGTCGTGCGCGCTATCTGTGTCGGAACCGCGCCATGCTTCAGCCGTAGCAGCCAGCCACTCGGCCGTGCCGCATCCGGAGCGGAGCCTCCGACCAACCGGGGATGGTCAATTGTTTTCCGAGTCGTCACATTGCGGACACCTTTTTCCTCGCCGCCTGAAGCCATACGTGACCGATGCATGCAACGCCGTGAGAGGGGACGAATTGCGGAGTTTTCACGAGCATGGACCGTCATATCAGTCGTCGTGCACTCCTTGGCGGGGCCGGTGCCCTCACCGCAGGAGCGGCAGTAGGTGGGAGGAAGTCGTCGACGAGGGACACAGCTGTCTCCGTGCCGAACAGCGAGGCGATCGTTTCGGCGGCGCTGGCGGCGCTGGGCAGGACGTCCCTGCGCCACCCGGGTTCTCTTCCCTTTCCGGACCTGCCACCGGGAACGGACACGATGCCGCAGATTGAACACATCGTGATGCTCATGATGGAGAACCACTCCTTCGACAACTTCCTCGGCTGTCTCCCGGCGAGTCGAGGTGTGGACGGGTTCACCATCAGCACGTCGGATCCCTCCACGTGGCCCAGCTGGAACCCGAATGGTGTGGTGGCAAGCAACCCGAGCCTCACGAGGGGTTCGGCGCAGAACGCCTACCACATGGTCACCACCTGCCAGCACTCGGGCTCCCCGACGCAGGAATGGTCGGCCTCGCACGAACAGTACGACGGCGGCAAGATGGACGGTTTCGTCACCTGTGTGTCCTACGGGATGCCGGCGCCAGCAGGCCCGGTGGGAATGGCCTATTGGAACCAGGAGGACCTCCCGGTGCTCTACTGCTTGGCGAACGCGTTTCCGCTCGCCGACCGGTGGTTCCAGTCACTGCTGGGCCAGACCGATCCCAATCGTCGCTACCTGATCGCTGCGACGTCCTCTGGGATGGTCGACGATATCGACATTTCGACCTCAGGGCTAGATCTGCGGGGCACCATCCAGGACCTGCTGCTGCCCGTACCGGCGAACGGCACGATCTTCGATCTCCTCGCAGCGTTCGACATCTCCTTCGTGAACTACACCGCCAGTTACCCAACGGGTACCACGGCTGAGATGTATCCCGACAACGACGCTGCGCTCACCGCGCTCTACCAGAAATCCCTCGACGACTTCTTCTCCGATTGTGCCCTCGGCACCCTGCCGGCCTTCAGCTTCCTGGACGAGAATTACGACACCCAGTCGCAGGAGAACCCCCAGGACATCGTGGTGGGTGAGCAGCTCATCTATGACGTGGTCTCAGCGCTTGCCAACTCGCCCAACTGGAGCTCGACACTTCTGATCATCAATTACGACGAGCACGGAGGGTACTACGACCACGTACTCCCGCCTGTCGCCCTGGCCCCAGACGCGATCGCGCCGGTCGTCGAGCCGGGCCAGGAGGCCTACGACGGCTTCACCCGCTACGGGTTCAGGGTGCCGGCCCTCGTCGTGTCCCCGTATGCGACGCCCGGAGGAGTGACGCACTCGCTGTACGACCACACGTCCATCCTCGCCATGATGGAGCGCAAGTGGAACCTGCCGGCCATGACCTTTCGCGACGCGAACGCGAATGACCTCATGGGTTTTCTCGACCTCTCGGGCCCGGCTCGCTCCTTCGAAGAGTTCCTCACGCTGGCCGGATACCCGATGCTGGCCGGGCCGGCCCCATCGAACTGCCCTGCGGTGGCGCCGACCATCGGGCCGGAGGGGTCGGTCACGGCCACGCCCTGGTCTTAGCTGGCCGGCTTGGGCGCCTCTCCGATTCGTTCGTGGGTTTGCACCGTCCGGTCAAGCGCAGAGGCGTAGCCGATCAGATGCTCGCCCGCCGTGTCGGTCGAGAGCTGAGACGCAACGAGTAGAGCCTTTCTCGACTTCGGTAGCGTGTGGCGGGAGATGAAGGCGGAAGGTGGGAAGTTGTGCGGAGACGTTGGGCAGGTCGGTGGGCGGCGCTGGTTTCCGGGGCGGCGGGCGTCTCACTTCTCCTCGCCACGGCCGGCGTGAGCGACGTGGCGCGGGCGGCCCAGACATCGCCCACGGTTGCGTTCCAGAACGGCGACGGCATCACCGTCACTTCCGAGGCACAGACCGACCGGCGACTGATCGACATGACCGTGACCACGCCGGCGGTGGCGGGGACGCTGCACGTGGACGTGCTGTTGCCCACGAACTACGACCCCTCCACGCGCTACCCGGTGCTCTATCTCTTCCATGGCACGGCCGGCACGGCATCCGACTGGGTCAAGTACGGCCAGGCGGAGCAGACCACGGCCGGGCTGCCGCTCATTGTGGTGATGCCCGACGCGTCGCTCAACGACAACGGTGGGAGCTGGTGCTCCGACTGGGTGGACCAGGCCGCCGGCGCGGCCGAATGGGAGACGTTCCACATCGACGAGGTCATCCCCTGGATCGACGCCAACCTGCCCACCATCGCCGACCGCCAGGGCCGCGCCATCGCCGGCTTGTCCATGGGGGGCTTCTGCTCCACCAGCTACGCGGCGCAGTTCCCCGACCTGTTCGGGACCGTGCTCGGCTTCTCTCCGGCACCCGACATCGCGTACGACAAGGACGCCCAAGCGGGCGCAGCCTCCATCATCGGCGCCACCGAAGTCGGTGAGGATCACGTGGCCCCCACGTCGATCTTCGGTGACCCGCTCACCGACGAGATCAACTGGGCGGCGCACGACCCGACGACTCTGGCGGAGAACCTCGCCGACACCAACATCTTGCTCTTCAACGGCAACGGCTTCCCAGGCCCGCTCGACCCCTCTCCGGTCACGGATCCCGGTTCGATCGAGTCGTACGCGGGAGCAGGACTCATCGAGGGGGCTGTGGACTTCGACACCACGCTGTTGCACAACCGCCTCGCAGCGCTGGGCATCTCGAGCTACTGGGACAACTATGGCGACGGGACCCACTCGTGGCCCTACTGGACGCGTGACCTCCAGCAGAGCATCGGTACGGTCATGGCCGACTTCGCCGACCCGCTACCCAACCCGTCCAAGGTGACCTACACCAGTGCGTCCGCCGACTACACGATCTACGGGTGGCACGTCTCCATCCACCGCACCGCCGAGGAGTTCAGCACGCTCGAGAAGGCTGACTCGTCGGGCTTCCAGCTGGCCGGCAGCGGCTCGGGTCTGGTGGTAACGCCGACCATCTACACCTCGGGTGAGACGTACGACGTGACGGTCGCCGAAGAGAACGCGTCGCCGGTGGTCGAGCAGCTGCAGGCAGGCGGCACCGGTGCATTGCGCATCACGGTGCCCCTGGGTCCGGCCAACCCATATCAGGAGTACACGGCCCAGGGCGACGCGGCTGGCACGAAGGGGTACACGACGACCGTCTCCATCGTCCCCGCCACGTGAGCGGGCCGTAGGACACGTTCAACGCGGCGCAGATTGGCCTCACACACCAGCTAGCTCGGTCTTCACGAACCGAAATTGGATCGGCAAATGCCCTGGTCACTGCAGAAGCGGGCTCGACCTACTGGCCCATCGGGGCCTCCCACAAGATCTGAGACGACGCACCATTGGGACTCATCGAGACAATGGCAGTCCGGTCTGTCCAACCATTCCCGTAGTAGGTGTCGACGTAGATGGTGCCATCGGGACCAACGGCGATCCCGTTGGGCGAAAACCCCTTGATGCCGTCAAAAGGGCCGGGGGAGAAGGACACGATCGTCTGGTCGCCGGTAGGTGAGAGACGGACGACTGACTGCTCGCCCATGGCGAAGACCTCCCCACCCGGTGCTGTCGCCAGCCCGCCGTCGCCATGCGGGTAGATGCTCTGATCGCCCAGGGGGTTCGTGAGCACGCCCGATGGCGGGACGACGAAGACCGTCTTTGCGTCGAACCCGAAGAAGTACAGGTTGCCTGCCGAGTCGAACGCGAGGCCGGCCGCGCTGTCGGCCGAGGCCGCGGTGGCCGGACCCCCCACCCCGGACCCACCTTGCTGGGGGTTGTCCGTACCTGCCACGACACTCAGGGTCCCATCGGCATTGAGACGAAGCACCTGCGCGTCGGTGGAGAGGTAGAGCAGCCCGCCGGGGCCATAGGCCACGTCGTTGGGACTCACGTCGGCATCGAGGGCGGGGGTGCCGTTCGAGACGAAGCCACCGGTTGGAGAGAGCGATCCGGTGCCGACGACCGTCGTGATGGTGCCGCCCGGCGAGATGGCCCGAACCCGCTCATTCCCCTCGTCGGCAAAGTAGAGCGTCCCGTCGGCTCCGAATGCCATCCCACCGGGCCGATCCAACTCCGCTTGGACGGCCGGGCCGCCGTCGCCCGCGTAGCCCGCCTGCCCGGTGCCCGCCACAACCATGAACGTGCCATCGGGCAGGCGTTCGAGTATCTGGTTTCGGGTCTGGTCGGCGATATAGAGCGCGCCGTTGGGTCCTACTGCCAAGGCCGTCGGGCGACTGGGCACTACGGCGGAGCCTGCCTGCGCCGTACCCGTGGTACTCGTCGTACTCGTGGTCGTACTAAATGGACTCGGCGTGCTCGACGTGTTGGGCGAGGCATTGCCACCTGCTGTGGCGCGGTCAGGACTGATGCATCCCGACGGCGGCGCGCTCGACCCCTGTTGTCCGGGCATCAGCACCGTTCCAGCGCAGCCGAAATTCGACAAGATGGTGTCCCCGCTCACCGTCGAGCCGTTTGGGAGGGTGTATTCGGTCTTCTGCTCGCGGATGTAGCCCTCGCTGTCGACGGAGACCCACGTCGTCTTTCCGGCAAAACCGCTCTGCTCGATGATGGCGTCGGCGGCACGGATGGTCGCGATCTGCTGAGGCGTGAGACCGCTGGTGTCGGGGTCTTGGAGTCCGGTCTCGGACAGCTTGTAGATCGTCACGGGAACGCCATCGACACTGCCGGTGCCTGCTGGCTGCGCCCCTTGGATTTCCTGGGCCTCGAGGTCGAGGTAGCCGGTGCCGCTGGCCAATCCCTGCATGTCCAGCGCTCCAGGTAGCTGGCCGAGCGTGCCCTCAACCGAGCCGGCGTACCCCGACAGCGGTGCGCCCGGTCCGGCCTGACCCGGTCCGTCCAGCCCGTAGTCTCCGCCACCGATTTCCCACACATTTGTCCCGTTGTCGTAGAGCGTGATCGTCCCGAGAGGTCCGACATCGGTGACGGTCACCATGGCGTAAGGGTTGGTATCCACCGTGCCGTGCCCACTTATGGATCCAAATTGGCCGGTTGAGCAGAACGTCGACGGCACCGGGCTCGATCCGGTGGCTGGCTGAGGACAGTTGGTAGATGAGGTCGTGGTGTCGCTGTAGATCATGTCGTAACTCCCCGAAGCGACGGTGGCATTCACATCGTCGACGACCAACTGGGCCAGGCGATCCCGCAGCGGCGTGCGACCGGCGTGATCGGGAGCTTGGTGCCCGAGTGTGGGTACGAGCAGAGCGACACCAAGGGCCAGAGCCACCAGGAGCGTGGCCCAACCAACCGTTCGGACCCGGCGGATCCGGCGCGGACGAACCGGGCGGGTGCTACCTACTTCGGTCGCCATTGATACCTCGAGCCGGCGTTCGATGTTCGCAATGGTTTGAGCATCGGGAGGGTCTGTCTCGTTGAAGTACCTGCGCACTTCACCTAATTCGTCGCTCACTTGGGGCGTTCCTCTCCGATGTGATATCCCTGGACCGGCTCTGGATACTCCCTGTATTGCCCATCGGTCCCCAGAAGTTCCCTCAGGCGTGCTCTGCCCCGCGAGAGACGCGAGCGCACCGTGCCGACCTTGATGCCGAGGGTGCGAGCGATGTCCTCGTAGCTGAGGCCAAGCCCAGCGGAGAGCACGACGACCTCGCGGTGCTTGTCATCGAGGCTGTCCAGGGCGCGGCGTACTCGTTGCAAGTCGTCGCGCTGTTCGACACCTGCGGCAACAGCATCCGCTGCCGCCGTCAGGTCATTCCTGCTTACCTGGAGCTGGACCATCCGCCGCACCATGGACGAGTGCCGCACCTCGGACCGGCGGTGATGGCGGATCATATTGGTGGCGATCCCCAACAGCCACGGAAGCGCATTGTCGTGGCGCTGGTCGTAGCGCCGACGCGACTTGAAGGCAGCGTGGAACACATCGGAGAGGAGGTCCTCGGCGACCGACCGATCCACTCGGCTCGCCAGGTATCGAAAGACGGGCGTGGCGTGGCGTTCGACGATCAAGGTGAAGGACTCGGGGTCGACGACGGATTGGCCAATGAGGACGGCATCCGTACTCGTGCTCTCCGACCCGGCCCGTCCGCACATGAGCCGATATTGCCCGAACGAGCCGAAAAGTTCCCGCGTCAGGCTGCGTCAGCCTTCATTCCCGCCTTGACGGGGTTGATCCGGCCAGATGGCCGGCCAGCCCGGCGCAGGCATACACCGGAGCAGTCAAAGGGGTTACCGGCCCGTGACCCGACGGGTGACCTGCGCCCAGTGGTGAAGGTGCGGCGGCGCGTAACGTCGCGGCAATGAGTGCACGGGGCATTCGGGAACTCATGCCGCTCTACATCGTCGTGTTCGTCGGTTTCCTGGGCTACAGCCTCATGATCGCGACCTTCACCCCGATGATCTTGCACAACGACAACGGCATGCTTGCGCCGACCTCGAGCCTGACGGAACGCAGCCTGGTGCTTGGTCTCCTGTTGGCCCTTTACCCGCTCGGCCAGTTCCTGGGATCGCCGGTCATCGGGGCGTTGTCCGACCGCGTCGGCCGTCGCCCCATTCTCCTCGGTTCGCTGGGCGCGACGACCGTGTTCTACATCGGCATCGCGTCGGCGCTGACGATCCGAAATCTTTCGCTCTTGATGGTGGCGTGCTTTCTCGCCGGTCTGTCCGAATCGAACATCGTGCTCGCGCAGAGCGCCATTGCCGACACGGCGGACCGTGACGACCGTAACCGGCTGTTCGGATACGTCTACCTGAGCGCGAGCCTGGCGTACGTCGTCGGTCCGCTCGGGGGTGGGCAGCTGGCCGATCACGCCCTCGTCAGTTGGTTCACCTATGCCACGCCCTACTGGACGGTCACGATCCTGCTCGGTGGCGTGCTGCTCGCCGTCGCCGTGTCGTTCAAGGAGACCCACGCGGGAACGGGTGAACATGGTCACTATCTCGAGGCCTTCATGAATTTGGCTCGGGTGGTTACCGACCGCGACCTGCGGCCCTTGTACCTGGTCAACTTTGCCCTCTACCTCTCGATATTCGGGTTCTTCCGCGTCTATCCGATGTACCTTGTCGACAAGTTCCATATGGGTGTGAGCAGCGTCTCGGTCTTCGTCGCGTATGTGGCTGTCCCGATCGTCATCGCCAACGTCTGGCTCGTGGGCGCGCTGTCGCGGCGGGCGCGTCCACGGACGATGGTGCTCTACAGCGCGTTGGCCATGGGGATCCTCATGGCGCTGATCGTGGTCCCTGGCTCGAAAAATTCATTGTGGTTCACGTTGGGCGCCACTGCGCTGGCCCTGGCCGTGTGCCTGCCGTCGTGCGCCGCCATGCTTTCCCTCGCCGCGGACGACCGCGAACAGGGCCGGGCGATGGGGAACAATCAGTCGATCCAGGTCGGCGCCGAGGCGATCTCAGGTCTGGTGGGAGGCGCCCTGGCCGCGGTCCTGATCGAGCTGCCGTTGCTTGTCTTCGCCGGCGTGGCCGTCGCCGGCAGCCTCATGCTGGCCAGCCTGAGCCGGCGCCGTCGGGTGGAGCAGCTGACCCTCACGTCGGGCGGCGATCCAGGCGCCTCTGCAGTGATCCGAGGTAAGGACGGGTGATCCGGTGGCGGGGCTTCACGGCCTTGGCCTCCCGCCGGCGTTCAGATCGTTGTTGGCGTTGCTCGTCGGTGACGGGTACAGCTCCGGCGTGTAATCGGCGGTGCCCAACCCGGCCGTCGAGCACGCTCGCGGCCACGGCTTCCACGCTGTTGGGCGGCTCGTTCGAGGATCAATAGGCGGCGTTGTTCTCGAAGTAGCGGCGTGGCGTATCCACGAGCATCGTCTCGATTTGGTCCTCGGTCACGCCTCGCTCGCGGACGTAGGGCAGGACGTCGTCGTAAATGTGGAGGTAATTCCACTGCGTCATGAGCGCCATGACGTTGGGGTCGATCCAGTCGATGTAACAGGCGGCGTCATGGGCCAGGACCATGCGGTCCGCGTAGCCGCGGCGACACATCTCGACCAGCGTGTCGGCCCGTGTCTCGAACGTCGTCTCCACGTTGATCCCGAACCGGTCCATGCCGAGGATGAAGCCCTCGTCAGCCAGGGCGCTGAGGTGGTCGACGTCGTTGCTGTCGCCGGAGTGACCCAGCACGACTCGGGTCGCATCGACACCCTCGGCGTCACACAGCAACTGTTTCACGGCCAGGCCGGCGTGAGAGCCGGGATGGGTGTGCACGGTGACAGGGGCACCGGTGTGGCGATGGGCCCTGGCCACCGCGCGCATGACCCGAGCCACCCCATCGGTCATGCCCTGGTGATCGATGGCGCACTTGAGGAAGGCGGCCTTGACCCCGGTACCGGAGATGCCCTCGGTGATGTCGCCGATGAACATCTCCACCATCGGGTCGGGCACCTCCGTGCCCAGCGCGGCTGACAGGGCGGGGCCCCGGTAGTAGAAGAAGAAGGGCACCTGGTCGTAGGTGTAGCAACCGGTAGCGGAGATGATGTTCAGTTCGGGCACCTGATCGGCGATGCGCTGAATACGGGGGATGTACCGCCCCAGGCCCACGACGGTGGGGTCAGCGATGCTGCGGATCCCCTGGGCGGCGAGAGCCTTGAGCTTGCCGACGGCATCGGCCACCCGGTCGTCCTCGCTACCCCACTCGGCCGGGTAGTTCTGCTGGACGTCGGGGCTGAGGACGAAGACGTGCTCGTGCATGTAGGTCCGCCCGAGGTCGGCGGTGTCCACCGCACCGCGGACGGTCTCAACGGTTGCCATATCCTCTCGTTCCTTCCGGTTGCTGGCGGACACCCTATTTGGCTCAGGGAGAGGGCGGCTTCCAAGGACACTGGCACTCCCAGTGACTCGATCCACCAAAGGCAAGGGCCTTCGCCACGTCGTGCCAATCGGGGCAACCGTTGTGAGCCGTCACTTTTCGTTGTCCTCGGCTACATAGGCTCGAGGGTGGTGGCAATCGCCTTCTCTGCCGCCTGGTCCGGGCCGACCGGACTCGCGGAGAGGTCGAATGGACGGGTACGGTGGCCTCCTGCGCCTGAACGGGCGGGCGGAAGGAGCGGCGCGGTGGTACGAGGTGAGGGAACGACGATCGCACGGGGCGTGAGCCCTGACGAGGCCTTTGACTTCGTGCTCGATCCGGCCCAGTACGTCAAGGCGGACACCAAGATGGTCTGGGTCACCAAGCTGGCCGACCTCCCCGACGGGATGATCGCCCGCGAGGACGGGAAGTTTCTGGGCCGACTGCGGGGCTCCGTGATCACCCGGTACCGCTGGCGGCGACCCGGGACCATCGACGTCGTGCTCGAGCACGGTGTGCCCCGCAGCCTTCACGCCTGGTTCGACATCGAGGAGGTCGAGGGCGGCACGCGGATCCACCACGTGGAGGAGCTCGACCTCGGACACGGGATCCTTGGCTGGCTCCACGACCTGTTTGCCGCCTCGTGGTTCGCGAGCTCCGTGAGGGCCGAGGTCGACGAGATCGGCCGGTTGCTAGAGGCCGGCGAGCGCGGCCAGCACCTCCACGCGACATAGCGGACAGGGAGCATCCGCCACTTTGGCGACACCACGCTTTACCTTGCGATACAGCAAGGGCGGGATTCGCTGGGGGTGCACATGAGCTACGTCGGAAGCGGCAACGACCTGGTCGGAATCACCGGCGGCATCGTCGCCGCCTTGGCTTTCCTCATCGCGTTGTCCTCCCTGTTCGTACTGGTCCCCGTCATCCTCCTCGTGGCGAACCGGGCCGAACCAGACCAGCGAGGCATGCGGCCACGGAGCGTGTACCTCTTCGGCATGAGCTTCGTCACACTGCAACTGACCTTTGCCGGCTCCGTCCTCATCATCACGTCACTGTTCTCCGTCATTGCCCCACATGACTCACCGCTGACGAACTCATTAGCGCGACAGATCGTCATCGGCGCCCTGCTGGTTGTGCTGGCCGGCACGACGTTGCTGCTCCATTTGGGTCGGGGCATCGCCATCGCCCAGGGCGACGGTGCCGTGACCGGACCCAACCTCCGGGTCATGCAGTCCTACGCAGCCGTCGTAGGGTTCATCTACTTCCTGCAGCTCGTGTTGTCGTTGGGTGTCGCGGTGTACCTGGTGTTCGCGCTGATCGCCCCCAGCGTCTTCGGGCATGTCGGGTCGACGAGGGGGGGCACCCTCGCCATGCTCCTCGACCTCGTCTACGTCATGTTGGCGTCGGCGTACATCGTGGTGGCGCACTCGTCTCTGGGGCCTTCGGCATTGCCCGGCCGGCGCAGCGCACCGGCCGGCGAGGGCGGGGTCGCCCAGTAGGAACCCGATGCGGGGGCGGAGCGGGGACCCTGATCCGGCCCGGCTCATCGGCCCCGCCGCCCGCATGCCATCAGCAGAGCGCTGCGGCTGAGACCCCGCCCTGCCCCAGACGACCGTCCGCTGCCTGGACGGGGCTGCCATCCCCAGATCAGTGGGTTGTTAATCAGCAGTAAATTCTCTATAGTGTCAGTAGACACCTGAGATCAGGAATAAGGGGAGGCCCCATGACGAACACCACAGATCCGCTGCGTGCCCTGCGTCCGTTGCGGGAAGAAGAGGTGGCAGAGCTCAGCCAGGTTCACGAGGCGGCCCAGTCCGCTCCGCTCGCCTATGACGTCTACCGGGCCGGCGACGAGTTGGTCATCGCATTCGATGCTCCCGGAGTCTCCCCCGGGGATATCGAGGTCGCCGTCGAGGGCCACTCGCTCTCCGTCAGCCTCCGGCGCAACTTGACCAGGGGTCCCGGGGTCGACGTGATCGAGTCCGGCCGTCAGCACGGCTCGTTCCGCCAGCGTCTCCTCCTGGGCAGCCGGTGGGACCTCGAAGGTCTGGAGGCACACGCCGAGAACGGGGTGCTGTACCTCCGCGCCCCGCTGGTGAGTGAGGCCACGAGCCGTCGCGTCCATGTCACCGCGGATGTGCGGGCACCTTCCCTGACGCCTCCCTGGGCGGCGGTCAAGACGAACGAGGAGCCGGACGTCGAGCACGGGTCGGTACACACCGCCGCGTGAGCCCGCGCACAAAGGGTCGCGGCGACGAGGAGGACGCGCCTCGGGGGCATCCCACTGCGGAGGTCGACCCGGATACCGAGCCCGAGTCGGATCCACCCCAGCAGATCGAGGCCGTCATCGGCTGGCGCGTGCGCAGCCGGGCTCGTGAGATCGGCATGTCATCGGCCCAGCTGGCCAAACGGGTCGGCTTGTCGCGGGCCATGATCTCGAAGATCGAGAACGCGCAGGTGTCGCCCAGCCTTGCCACGTTGTCGCGCCTGGCCGAGGCGCTCGAGGTCCCGATCACCTCACTCTTTCAGGGACTGGACGAAGAGCGCGACGCGCTCTTCACCAGGTCGGGCGGCGGCCCCGAGCTGGGCCGCCCGGGGACGAGGAGCGGCCACCGCTACCAGTTGCTGGGTTCGATGCGGGGGCCGGCCAAGCGCATGGAGCCGATGCTGGTCACCCTGACCAGCAAGACGGAGGTCTTCCCCCTCTATCAGCACCCCGGAACCGAGTTCATCTACATGCTCGAGGGCGAAATGGACTACGGCTACGCGGGAGCGTCGTACACGCTCGCGCCCGGTGACTCGCTGCAGTTCGACGGGGAGGTCGCACACGGACCCGTGCGCCTGCCGCGCCTGCCGGTCCGCTTCATATCGGTGACCGCGTACGGCCAGCCTCCGGCCTAGGAGCGCCATCGCGCCACGCTGAGGCCGCTGCAGTCGTTGTGGCGCTGCTGGTGGCTCAGAATCGATCGAGCACGGCGAGGATCTCTGCGGCCGCCCTCCCTCCGGGCTTGATCATGTCCATGTGACCCGCTCCGGCCACCGGCACGAAGACGGCGTCGTCGCCGCTCGCCACAGCTCGCTCGACGTACTCGGCGCTCATCGACGGGGGCACCGTCGCGTCGTCCAACCCGTGAATGAGATGCTGCGGCACTCCGAGTGGCAACTGGGCGGCCGGCGAGCCCAATCGGTACACGTCCGGGAGGTCGTCGGGGCTCCCACCCATCAGCGCGACGGCCGCGCCACCTCCGAGGTGCGTCCGGGCGGCCACGTCGAGGTCGGCCACGCCGGCCAACGAGATGGCCGCCCGTACCCGTACTGGCTGCGCACCCGGCTCAGGGGACGAGGACGTCGTCCGCATACCGGCGAGCCAAAGGGCCAGATGGCCGCCCGCCGAATGCCCGCACGTGAGCACCCGCGTCAGATCGAGGCCGTCCACGGTGGCCAGCGCGTTCAGGGCCGCGGAGACGTCGTCGAAGGTGGCCGGCCAGCCGCCACTTCCACCGAGGCCGACCCGCCGGTACTCGACGTTGCAGACGGCCCATCCGTGGGTCACCAGCGCTTTGGCCAACGGGTGCATGAGGCGTTTCGTGTAGATCTGCCGCCAGAAGCCACCGTGGATGAGGGCGACGACCGGCAGATCTCCTTGCGGCCCGTCGGGCCACCAGAGGTCGGCCAGCTGCGCATGCTGGCTCCCGTAGCGCAGCGCTGTCCGCCTCACGCCTGCTCCAAGAGCGCGCGTGCCGATGCCACGACGCGGCGGCGGTGGGCGAAGACCGACTCGAGGACGTCCTTACGACCTCTCATCGTCCGGTAGCCCTCGAGCAGGCCGCCGACGCGCTTCACCCTCTCGAACAGGCGCACCGCCAGGTAGCCACAGAGCGGTGCCACCACCGCGGCGACCAAACCCAGCCATGCCCCCCAGTGCGTTCCGACGAGGAAGCCGATCACCGTGTAGGTGAGAAGGAAGAGGGTAAAGCAGCCAAGCAGCTTGACCGTCGCCTTGATCCCCTCGTTCCGGGGTCGTTTGGCCAGCTGCTTGACGATCTGGAAAGGGATGACATGCACAATGATCCCGATCAGGGCGAAGGGCGTGGCAACGGCGACCTTGGCCAGCGACCAGGCCACCGAGCCGCGCAAGGTTCGCCTGGTGTAGCGCGACGCCACTTGGGCGTCGGTCAGTCCGAGGAGATGGAGGTCCTGCTCGTAGGCGGCGTAGCCGGCGCGCAGTCCATCGAACCGTGGCCCGAGGTCGATCCGTTGGGCGGCCGACGCCAGACGATCGGCCACGGCGGCCCGCTC
>DATNLP010000650.1:0-2668 GCA_035602795.1 Acidimicrobiales bacterium
TACTCCGCCGACGCATGCCGGGCCGCCAGCCGCTCGAAGGCCTCCGCCAGGTCCCGCTGCTGCTCGGCCGGGTCGCCCGTCTGCCGCAGCTCGTTGCCACCCGGATAGCGCAGCACGGGCAGGCGGTCCCGGAACGCCGCCTCGGCATGGTCCCGCAACCACGTCGGCGTCTCCATGATGTGGGCGTCGGCGTCATGCACCACCCGCCCCTCCGAGTAGGGCATCTCACCCTCCCTTTCGCCGCTCACGCCCCCCTGCGGCCCCGAGTATTCCAGGCGCCGCCGCAGCACGCCCCATCGCCCCGCCCCCTACCGGGTCGCCCGCCCCCGACCGGGTTGCCCCGCCCTACGCTGGCCGCCGTGGAGGCCGACCTGGTCACCGGGCTGCTGGACGAGGTCGGGCTGCCGGCGCACCTGGCCGACCGGGTCGCCGTCCTGGGCGACGAGCGTCCCTTCGATACTCCCTTTCCGGTGGTGGAATGCGCCGCCTCGGTCCTGGCTTCCATCGGAGCGGCGGCCTCGCTCCTGTGGGAGGCCCGGACAGGGGAGCCGCAGCGGGTGACCGTCGGGCGCGGCCACGCCGGGGCGTCGCTCGTCGGGTTCGCGTTTCAACAGCTCGACCCCGCCGCCGGTGCGACGCCCGTGGCGCCGTGGAGCCTGAACCGTCCCTTGGTCAGGCTCTGCCGCTGCCGAGACGGGCGCTGGGTGCACCTGCACGGGCAGTTCCCGCGCCTGGCCGCCCGGACCTGCGAGGTGCTCGGCTGCGACGTGGACAGTCCGACCGACGTGGTGGCCGACCGGGTGGCGCAATGGGACGGGCTTGCTCTCGAGGACGCGCTCGCCGACGCCGGCACGTGCGGGGCCATGGCTCGGACGAAGGATGAATGGTCGGCCCATCCGCAGTCCGTGGCCATCGCACCGTTCGGGCGTGTGAGTATCGAACGGATCGGAGACAGCCCGCCCGAGCCGCTCGGACGCCAACCTCGCCATGGCACCGGTCGTGCCGCCGGTCGTGCCGCCGGTCGTGCCGCCGGTCGTGCCACCCGTCCGCTCGACGGTGTGCGCGTGCTCGACCTGAGCCGCCTGCTGGCCGGCCCGACGAACGGGCGCACCCTCGCCGAGCACGGCGCGGACGTGCTGCTGGTCAACTCGCCCCGACTTGACAACATCCCCGCCTTCGTCATGGACACCAGCCACGGCAAGCGCTCGTGCTGCGTCGAGCTCGACGATCCCAGTGGGGTGGCCACGCTGCGCGCCCTCGCCGCCGAAGCCGACGTCTTCACGCAGGGCTACCGGGGCGGGTCGCTCGAGCGGCGCGGCTTCGGACCGAGCGACCTGGCCGAGCTCCGACCCGGCATCGTCGTCGTGACCATCAATTGCTACGGCGACGCCGGCCCCTGGCGGATGCGGCCGGGATGGGAGCAGATGGCCCAGACCGTCTCGGGTCTGGCCGTCGGCCAGGGCGGGTCCGACCATCCCGCCCTCGTGCCGGCGGCGGCCTGCGACTACACGACTGGCTACCTGGCCGCGCTCGGCACCATGGCCGCACTCTGGCGCCGCTCGGTCGAAGGCGGGAGTTACCACGTCCGGGCGTCCCTCTGTCAGACCGCCACCTGGTTCGCCGGCGCGCCCGCTGTCTCGGGCGAGCCCAACGGCTTCGGCGATGCGGACTCCTTCTTGACCTCCAGCGACACGCCCTACGGCCGCCTCCGCCACCTGGCGCCGGTGGCGCGCCTGGCCGCCACCCCGGCCCGCTGGGAGGTCCCGACGTCGCCCATCGGCACTCACCGGGCGGACTGGCTGCCCCCCGACGACGTGGCCGCCACGATCTGACGCCCCGTCAGGTGCCCGGCGGGACCTTGGCTACGCTCCCGGGGCGATGGATCTGCGAGACCGCCCCGAGGACGTGGCGTTCCGCGAGGAAGTGCAGCGTTTCCTGGACGAGAAGCTGGTCGGCGAGTTCGCCGAGCTGGGTGGGCGGGGCGGCTCGGGCGACGAGACCTACGGCTTCGACGTGCGTCTGCGCTGGGAGAGAGTGCTGGCTGAAGCGGGCTGGACCTGCCTGGGCTGGCCGGTCGAGTACGGCGGGCGGGGCGCCTCCATCACCGAGCAGGTCATCTTCAACGAGGAGTACGCCCGGGCGGCCGCACCGGGCCGGGTCTCGGTCCTGGGCGAGGGGCTGCTCGGTCCCACGCTCATCCACTACGGAACGCCGGCGCAGAAGGCCCGCTTCCTGCCACCCATCCGGGAGGGCACCGAGATGTGGTGCCAGGGCTACTCCGAGCCCGATGCCGGCAGCGACCTGGCCAACGTCAAGACGCGGGCCGAGCGTGACGGGGACGAGTGGGTGGTCACGGGCCAGAAGGTGTGGACCTCACTGGCGCATCAGGCCGACTGGTGTTTCGTCGTGTGCCGGACCGATCCGGGCTCCCTGCGCCACAAGGGCCTGTCCTACCTGTTGGTTCCGATGGACCAGCCCGGGGTCGAGGTTCGGCCGATCAAGCAGCTGACTCGCACGAGCGAGTTCAACGAGGTCTTCTTCGACGGTGCCCGCACCCCGATCGACAATGTGGTCGGCGAGGTCAACGGCGGCTGGAAGGTCGCCATGGGGACCTTGGCCTTCGAGCGGGGCGCGTCGACGCTGGGTCAGCAGCTGAGCTTCGAGAACG
>DATNLP010000651.1:0-3363 GCA_035602795.1 Acidimicrobiales bacterium
GCCGCCCTCCGGGAGGTCGGCCAGCGGCTTCAGCGGCTGCGAGCGATCGCCCAGCTCGGCGAGATGGCCGATCGCGGAGACTTTGACGAGTTTCTCGGGAACAAGGCGGCATACCGCCGGTGAGCCCGGCGCTGTACCTGATCGACACCTCCGCGCTGTTCCGGATCCTGCAAGACAAGGTCCGCCAGGCCTGGACAGACCAGCTCGCCGCCGGGGTGATCGCCATCTGCCCCGTGGTCGAGCTTGAGTTCCTTTATTCTGCGCGGTCGCTTGCCGACCGGCTCGCGAAGAAACGTCTGCTGCGCGAGGTGTTCGGCTGGGTACCCATGAGCGAGCGGGTATACGAGCGCGCTGAGGCAGTCCAGCAGATGCTCACCGAAGCGGGCAAGCATCGGTCAGCGGGCCCGGTCGACCTGCTGATCGCGGCCACAGCGGAACGGGAACGGCTTACTGTTCTCTGTGACGACCGCGACTACGAGATGGTGGCCTCGGTGACCGGGCAACCGGTCAAGCTGGTCACCGATGTCGATGTGTCGTGACGATCGCGCATGAGCATGCTCTGCGCTCGTCACGGGCCGTCGCCACCCTCGCCGTTCCGCTGTTCCGGTCAGTTACGCGTGGAGAGCCAGGTCGACGGCGGACCTCAGGTCAAGCCTCGTTCCCCTGCCGTACTCCGCCTCGAAGTCGGCGTCACCGAGGTGCGCGCGCACCTCATCCAGGCTCTGCTGGCGGAAGACGTCCTCGGGGTCTTGCCACGGCTCTCCACTGCTCCCGAGGAATGCGTCGGCGAAGCCATGGAGGATGGCAGCTCGACACCAATCGCCGGTGTCGGAGGCGTGGCATGCCAGGCCGAGCGTTGCGTATGGAATGTCAGGTCTGTTGCCGATACGACGGCTCTCTCGGAGCGCCCGTCGGAACGCGTCTGCGGCGCCCGCCTCGTCGCCTTCTAGCCGAAGCACCCAGCCGAGATTGATCATGGGGGTCGGGTTGTGAAGCCCAACGGCGCGATGGGCCTCCTCTGCACGCTGCAGGAAGCGCCGCGCCGAGGGCAGATCGCCCTTGCGCAGACTGGACACACCGGCATTGTTGTAAAGGCCTCCGGCGAGGCTCTGATCTCCGGATCGTTCGACGCACGCGATCGCCTCAGCTGTTAGCGCCTCGGTCCGGCCGGGCTGTACCTGGTCGATACACATGGTAAGGAAGACCAGGCTGGGACCTAGCAGGCCGTCGTCGCCGAAGCGCCTGGCCCGTTCCACCGAGGCCTCGCCGTACGCAATGCCGCGGTCCGGCATTCCGGCGAAGTAGAGGATGCAGCACAGGACATGCCCAGCCTCGATGAGCAGGCGATCCTCCCCAAGATGGTCGGCGATCTCCATAGCTTCTTCGCCAAGGCGCAGCGCCAGGTCCATGTTGGCCCCCCGGGCGATCATTGCTGCGCTCCCCAACGCTGCGGACCGCAAAGATGGATCAGCCCTCGCTTCGGGTCGCTGCAACACTGGAACGAGCACGCCGAGCGCCCGTTCCCGTTGCGCGTTCTCCGCCCAGAAACGGACAAGCGCCGTCCCGAACCGCAAGACCTGCTCCGTCCCCTCCGACACGTCGGCGGCGTCGACTGCATTCTCGACCGCCCGCCATAGGTTCCCCTGCTCGGCGTTCAGCCTGCGGATCCACCTCACCTGCTCCCGGCCCACGAACTCCGCCGCGGCGGCCTCGGCGACCGAGAGAAAGTAGCGGCAGTGCGCCTGGCCCAGCTCGTCGGCCTCCGATCCACCCGACTCGGCGAGCCGCTCCGCCGCGAACTGCCGGATCGTTTCCAGCAGCCGGTAGCGAAGAGCACCGTCGGCGGGCTCTGCCACGACGAGGCTCTTGTCGATGAGGGACACTACGAGATCGGTAACCGCGAACATGTCGAGATCGCCGCCCGCGCAGACCGCCTCCACCGCATCGAGCTGAAACCCATCGACGAACACTGACAGGCTCCGAAGCAGCTTCTTTTCTGACCCGGTGAGCAGCGAGTACGACCAATCCACGGTCGCTAGCAACGTCTGCTGCCGGGGGGAGACGTTCCGGCCGCCGCCGGTCAGAAGCCGGAACCGCTGGTCGAGCCGATCGTTGAGATCGACCAGCGAGAGTGCGCGAAGCCGGGAGGCTGCCAGCTCGATCGCCAATGGCATGCCGTCAAGGCGTCGGCAGATCTGGGCGGCCAGAGGCGCAGACTCTCGGTCGAGAACAAAGCTCACGCCCTGTGCCGCCGCCCGCTCCGCGAACAGGGCGACCGCGTCGGAGCGGTAAGGGTCCAACTCGCCAGTGTCGTCATCCTCGTCGGGCAGAGACATTGAGGGCACCCGGTAGATGGTCTCGCCGGCGATACCCAACGGCTCACGGCTGGTCGCCAGCACACGGATCTCGGGGCAGTGGCGCAAGATGGCGTCGGCGACCTTCGAGCAGGCGCCGATGAGGTGCTCGCAGTTGTCGAGCACGATCAAAGCCTGCTGGGACGCCAGGCTCGTAACCAAGATGTCGAGCGGCGACTGACCCGAGCCCGTGGCCATCTTGAGCACCTCGAGGATCGTCGAGGCGACCGCGGCCGCGTTGGAGACCGGCGCGAGCTCGACGAGCCACACCCCATCGCCTGAGCCGTCAAGGAGTTCGGCAGCTAGCTGTATCGCCAACCTCGTCTTGCCCGCCCCTCCGGCCCCGGTGAGTGTCACGAGCCGGGAGTCCTTCACCAGGCGGCGTAGCTCGGACAGCTCTCGCTCGCGCCCGACGAACCCGGCTTGCTGCGCCGGGAGGTTGTTGGGCAGGGCCGGGTTGTCGAGAGAACGCAACGGCGGGAACTCCGACTGAAGACCGGGGGCCTGCAGCTGAAAGATCTGCTCGGGCCGTCCCAGATCTTTCAAACGATGGTGCCTGAGGTCACGTAGAGACGTCCCATCCGGCAAAACGTCGCGGACCAGAGCCGCTGCGGACGACGAGAACACAACCTGCCCGCCATAGGCGACCCCGGCCAGGCGCGCCGCCCGGTGGATGTCGAGGCCGACCAGCCCGGCCGCGGTCTCAGAGGCCTCGCCCGAGTGCACTCCCATCCGCACTCGAACCTGCTCCCCTTCCGGCCAGTCCCGCGCCGCGAGCTCTCGCTGCATCTCCAGCACCGCCCTGACGCAGCCCCTCGGGGAGGTGAACACGGCAAAGAATCCATCCCCCAGCATGGTCATCTCGTTCCCACCGTGGGCCGCCAGGGAATCGCGGATGAGGCGATGATGCTCCGCCAGGAGGCGCGCATACGTCACCTCACCGAGGCGCCCAAGCAATGCCGTCGAGCCTTCGATGTCGGTGAAGAGAAAGGTCAGGGTAGCCGTGGCA
>DATNLP010000654.1:0-8226 GCA_035602795.1 Acidimicrobiales bacterium
GGACCGACCCTTCATCGACGGGTCGCCGGACAACAGCATCTGGAACCTGATCTTCGACTACAACGGCTTCGGCCGGATCGTGAGCTCCGGCGCCGGGGGCATGAACTTCAGCGGCCAGCCCGGCGCATCCCGCCTGTTCAACGACCTCATGGGCGGCCAGGCCTCATGGCTCCTGCCGGCCGCGCTCCTGGGGCTGGTGGGGATCTTCGTTGCCCGCCGTCATGCGCCCCGGACGGACTCGGTGCGCGCCGCCGCCATCGTCTGGGGTGGGTGGTTGCTCGTGACGGGTGCCGTGTTCAGCTACGGCCAGGGCGTCATCCACACCTACTACACGGTCGCCCTCGCCCCGGCCATCGCGGCGCTGGTGGCCATCGGCGGCCATCAGCTGTGGCAGGCCCGACAGCACCTGTGGGCGCGCCTGGCGGCGGCGGCGGCCCTGGTGATCACGTCGGTCTGGGCCTTCGTGCTGCTGGACCGCACGCCCGATTGGTATCCCGAGCTGCGCTGGCTGGTGCTCGCGGCGGGCCTGGCCGCTGCAGTCGGCGTGCTGATGGCCGGGCGCTCATCGCGGCGCACCGCGCTCGGCCTCCTCGCCGCCCTGGCCGGCGTCGGCGCACTGGCCGGACCGGTGGCCTACTCGGCCGACACCATCGCGTCGGCCCACACGGGGAGCATCCCCACGGCCGGGCCGAGCTCGAGCGGCACCGCCTTCGGGCCTGGCGGCGGCGCCCCCGGTCAGGTTGCGGGAGCCGGCGCGCACGGGCTGGGCGGCCGCGGCACCGGCGCCGCGAGCTCCTTCGGTCGCGGCGGGACCGCCGGCGGTCCGGCTCGCTCGTCTGGCGGGGTCGCCGGGGCGCCACCCTTCACCGCCCAGGGCACCCTGGCACCGGTACCGGCATCGGCATCGGCATCGGCATCGGTGCACACCGGCACGGGGCTTCGATCCGACTCGGGGTCGGCCGGCGTTCCGGCTGGAAGCCGAGCGGGCGGAGGCTCGGGCACGGTCAGCGCCGAGTTGGCGCGCTTCCTCGAGTCTGACGCCTCCTCGTACCGCTGGATCGCCGCCGTCGACGGCTCGCAGACGGCCGCCTCCATAGAGCTGGCGACCTCGGGCGATCCGGTCATGGCCATCGGCGGGTTCAACGGCAACGGCGGGAACCTGTCGCTGCGGGCCTTCGAGACCTACGTCAAGGACGGCGACATCCACTACTACATCGCCGGCCAAAGCGGCGGTGGTGGAGCTGGTGGTCCCGGCGGAGCGTCGGGGTCGTCGAGCGCGACCATCACCCAGTGGGTCGAGAGCCACTTCCATTCCGTCACCATGGACGGCGAGACCGTCTACGTCCTGACGTCGGCCATGTCCTGAAGGCCGGCGTCAGATCATCGATGCCCGGCGCCCCTGGCGCACGAAGAGGTCGGCCGACGATCGCAAGTCCGTCTGCACCTCGGCCTGGTTCTCCAGGAGTTGGTCCGCCCAGAGCATCCGGAGCGTCAACGACAGGCGGTCGACGCGGCGTTCGGCACGAGCGTCATCGAACGCGCTTTGCAACACGTCGTGCAGGACGTGGTCGTGCGCCGGGGGCTCGTCGAGCGAGGCGCGGCGGCCGGCCAACATTTCGGCGAACTCCTCGTACCAGCGGTGGCTCGACGCGTAGGAGTCGCGCAGCACAGCCCCGGCGACGGCGATCGAGTCCGCCTCCAGCTGGCCGTCGCTGAGTAAGGCCCCGGGCATCTGCGCCAGGGTGTAGGCGGCGAGCCGGATGCGGTTCGCCCCCGTGAACAGCCGGGACACCGTCTCGACGCTCACCACCTTGGCACCACGCTCGGCGAAGTACTGGCGGAACGCGTCGTCAAGCAGCAGGTAGGTGCTATGGGACAGCCTAAGCCCGGGGCGGGTGTCCACATGGCGTGTGGTCATGGTCAAATGGTCGACGGCGTCGGCCAGGTAGCCGGAGTTAGCGATGAAGGCGGCCGAGAGCGCGCGCCCGAACGCCGCCGTGGCGCCCCGCGGCCAGAAGAGCAGGCCAACCACGACGCTCACCGCGCACCCGATCGCCACGTCTTCAATTCGGGTCAGGCCGACCTTCCAGCCCGTGGGCTCAATGATGTTGAAGAGGATAATGACCACGAGGGTGAACCCGGCCTGCCCGGCGGCGAACGAGATCATGGAGGGGGCGACGCCGGAGATCAGCACGGCGACCGGCAACAGCACCCACAGCAGGACGGTGTGGTCGGAAACACCGATCATGATGGCCGAGCCGATGACGAAGCCGACGGCCGTCCCTCCCACGGCCCGCAGCGCAGTGGCGCCAGTCCCGAGCGCGTTGCTCCGCAGCACGGACAGCGTGCCGAGGACGACCCAGAACCCGTGTGCGACATCGGTGACCTCGACCACGGCGACCGCCAACGCCAGGCCGGCGGCGCCCCGGACTGAGTTCCGGAACCAGACTGAGCGAAAGGAGAGGTGCGAGAGCACCCGGTGGCTGAACGTGCGCGGCGTGGTGTCGGCCGTACCAAGCGTGTGATCCACGACGGTGTCGGCGCCGGCTGCAGCGAGCGCGGCGTCGGCCAGGATCTCAGTGGCGATGCCGAGCGCGCGCACATGGAAACCGGGGTCGAGGACCGAGGCAAAGTCCCCGGGGTCGTCGCCTCCCGGCGGTGTCAGCGCCACGTCGGTCTCCAGAATCTTCGTCATGTCGGTCTCGAGCTCGACCCCGATCATCGCTTCGAGGCGCTGCGCCGAGGCCCGGAGCGCGTCGAGGAGGCCGGCGTCGTCCACCGGTCGCCCACCGCTGTCGCAGACGGCGGCGGCGGCGCTCCTGAGCGTCTCCGCCACCACGTCGAGCAGCTCTCGCACCTGCGGCTCGAGGGCGACCGTGCTGGAGCGCATCAGGGTGACGTTGCGGGCCACCCACTCGACCCGGCCCACCAGCTTGGAGAGCGCCACCGCCCCGGCAGCCGCTCCCGTGGGCGGGTAGGGCGTGCTCGAGAACTGCGTCCGGAGCTGGACGACCTCCGCGGTCATGTCGTCGTGAGCGGCTCGGTCGTCTCGCCCGTGCCCGTACGCGTCGGCCACCCGCGCCACCGCCAGCGTGGCCGCGGACAACCGGCGCCGCAGGTTGTCGTGCCACGGCGGCGGCCAGACGAGCAGGCAGGCCGGGATGGCGATGACCCCGGCCAGCAGCCAGCCAACCAGGCGCGGGCCGATGGCGGACGCCGGTTGGGCCACGGCGACCGGCAGGACGAAGGTCAGCAGGGCGGCGGTGGCGGCCGTGGCGGCTTGGGGAGTGACGATGCCGGCGAAGAGCACGAGGAACCCGATCACCGCCATGGCCACCACCGCGGGCACCTTGTGGGTCGACGCCGCCGTGCCCAGCGCAATGAAGCCGCAAGCGACGGCAAAGAGCACGAGATAGCTGATCAGGCGGGTACGCGGCCGGCCCTGGAAATCGACCAGGAGCAGCAGGGCGAAGGAGCCGAAAGCGGCGAAGAGGCTGACCTGTCCGTTGGTGAAGAAGAGCTGAGCGATGCCGAAGGTCAACGGCATGACGACGGCCGCCCGCACCGAGCGCTTGATGGCCAGAAGCTCGGGGTCCTTGGACCGGACCCACTGGGTGAACGACTGCCGCGGTGCCCGCACCGTCCGGCTTGCCACGTCGGTCATGGTGCCCCGTCCGCCTTACCGCTTGTCGGGCAGCGAGCGCGCCGAGACGGAGCCGAGCTTGACCCACCGGCCCAGCTGGCGCTGCGTCCGCACGTCCTCGGGCTCCACGTAGACCCAACCCTTCATGGTGCGCCCGCGCATCTCGACCAGGTTGGCCGGGCCCGTGGCAACGAGACGGTCCGACTCTTCGGGGTCGACGCGCAGCATGAGACCGCCGTGGCGGCTGGCCACCACCGCCATATTGCCGCCGAGGAGAAAGGCGAGGCCGCCGAACATCTTCTTCTCGGTCAGTCCCGGCTCCGGACCCAGCAGTGCCCGGATGCGGTTGGCCAGGTCCTCGTCGTAGGCCACGACGAGAGCGTATGCCGACGGCAGTTCCGAGTTCCGAGCCAGCCAGGACCCACTGTCCCCGCACGGGTGCGCCCGCGATGAGGGCACGGGCAGCTCAACCCCGCCGGCATCACCCCCCGGACGGACCGCCCTACTCGAGCTCGGCCAGGAGCTCGCGGCAGCGCTGCGCGTCGTGGGTCAACTGGGCCCGGAACGCGTCCATGCGGGCCAGCTTCGTCGTGATCTGCTCGGCCAGCGACTCGTTGAGGACCATCGCCTCCTCGAGCGTGGCCTTCTGCTTGGCCCGTGCCTTCTTGGTCGTCACGCCTTTCGTGGCCCGGTAACTCGCCCGCAGTTCGTCGAGCCGGCTCTCGAGGGAGAGGAACTCCCGGATCTCGTCGAGGTTCATCCCGAGCACCTCTCGTAACTCGAGGATCCGCTGCAGGTGGGCCAGGTCGTCGAGGGTGTAGCGGCGCTCGCCGCCCGGGGTGTAGAGCGTCGGGGTGAGCAGCCCCAGCTCCTCGTAGTAGCGCAAGGTGCGGGCCGAGACCCCTACCCGGGTGGCGGCGTCGCTGATGCGGATGCCCGGCTCGCAGCCCTCGGCCGCCGGTCCGGAATTCTGGCTGACGGGGCGACTGGTCGACACGGCCATCTCAGTCAACCAGGAGGGGCTCGGTCTCGGCGATGGCCTCCTGCGCCCCCACCGGCTCGACCGGTTGGAGCTCGAGGGCCACCGGGTCGACGTCGTCGACGTAGTGGTACTTGCCGCCCCGGAGCAGCGAGGCCACCGCACCGAGCACGCACACGGCGGCAGCGAAGGAGAAGGCCTCGGTCAACCCCTTGGAGAAAGGCGCTGCGATGAGATGCGGGAAGAACTGCCGGCTCGTCAGGTAGGCCGCGGTGTGGTGTGGCAGGTGGGACAGCTCGGCGTTCCCGAGGAGCACCTGCATCGGGTTGTAGCCCAGAAACGCAGCGAAGAGGCTCCCGACGGGGGGCAGGTGTGACGCCCGCGTGGCGATGGCCGGGCTCACGCCCTGCGCCGTGAGCCCGTGGTAGAGCGCGCCGGGCAGGCTGGCGGCCAGCCCAAGGATCATGAGCGTGAAGAAGATGCCGATGGAAAGCACCTGGGCCGACGAATTGAAGGTGCCGGCCATGCCGGCCCCCGAGCCGCGCTGATTCGCCGGCAGGCTGTTCATGATGCCGGTCTGGTTCGGCGCGATGAACATGCCCATGCCGATGGAGTTGAAGAAGATCAGCGCGGCGAAGGCCAGGTACGGGAAGTCGACCGGCAGTTGGATCAGCAAGACAAAGGTCAGGGCGACGAGCAGTAGGCCGCCGGTGGCGAAAGGTCGCGCCCCGTAGCGGTCGGCCAGCAGGCCGCTGATGGGGGCGGCCGCCAGCAGCCCCACCGTCAGCGGGATCATGTAGATGCCGGCCCACAGCGGCGTCTCCGAGAAGCTGTAGCCGTGCAGGGGCAGCCAGATCCCCTGCAGCCAGATGATGAGCATGAACATCAGCCCGCCCCGGCTCAACGAGGCCATGAAGCTGGCCACGTTACCCGCCGTGAAGGCACGGATGCGGAACAGCTGGAGGCGGAACATCGGGTGGGCCACCTTGGTCTCGATCACCCCGAAGACGACCAGGATGGCCAGCCCCCCGAAGATCTCGGCCAGCACGGCGGGGCTGCTCCAACCCATGGTGTGGCCTCCGTAGGGCAGAAGCCCGTAGGTGATGCCGACCAAAATGAGGATGAGACCCACGGCGAAGGTGGAGTTGCCGAGCCAGTCGATCTTCGCCGGCTGGCGCTCGCCGCGCTCTTCGAGCTTCACGTACGCCCAAAGGGTGCCGGCCACCCCGACGGGGACCGAGACCAAGAAGACGAGGTGCCACTCCACCGGCGCCAGCAGGCCGCCGAGGACCAGGCCGATGAAGGAGCCCCCGATGGCGGCGACGTTGTTGATGCCGAGCCCGAGCCCGCGCTGATCAGCGGGGAACGCGTCGGTGATGATCGCCGACGAGTTGGCGAAGAGCATGGCACCGCCGACTCCCTGCCCGATGCGCATGACGATCAGCCAGATGGCGCCCGACGTGCCGGTCAGCCAGGTGGCGGCCAAGAGGATGGAGAAGGTCGTGAACACGGCGAAGCCGAGGTTGAAGATCTTCACCCGCCCGTACATGTCGCCCACCCGCCCCAGGGACACCACCAGCACGGCCAGCACGACCATGAACCCCATGAGCATCCACAGCATGTAGCCGGTGTTGCCCGGGGTGAGGGGGTCGAGTTGGATGCCGCGGAAGATGTCGGGCAGCGAGATCAGAACGATCGACTGGTTGATGAACACCATGAGCGTGCCCAGGGTGACGGTCGAGAGGGCGATCCAGCGATAGGCGGACTGGTCTGCGCCCTCGGCCTGCGCCGGCGCGTGGCCGTTAGCCGCGGCGAAAGTCTTGGGGCCCATGCCAGAAGTTTAACGTTAACGTCAGGGTCATGGATCGGCGGCGGCCAACTCGCCCCTGACCAGGAGCGCCCCGTCGGCGGCCGGCTCAGTCCGCGGGTGCCTGATTCGCCGGTGCCGTGAGCGCGGCCTCGAAGACCGCGGCCACGTCGTGGGAGTAGGTCACCGCGGCCTGGCTCCCCAGTTGGGTGACCGACATGAGCACCGAGAGCATGAGGGCGACGATGCCGTTGGCGACGGGCGCCGGATCGATGTCGGGCCGCACCAGGCCGGCGGCCTGCCCGGTGCGGAGCAGCTCGGTGCACTTCTTCCGGAGCTCGTTGAGGGCGGGGATCTCGAGGACCCGCACGGTGACCTCAGGCTCGAGCCCGGCCAGGAGCCGGCGGGCCAGCGGATGGCGCTCCACGGCCTCCACCAGCGTGAAGATCAAGGTGTCGTGCCAGCGGCGGACGTCGGGCACGTCCGCCACCGTGACCAGGCCCTCCTCGATCACCGCGGCTGCGTCCTCGTCAACAGCGGCCAGGAACAGGGACTCCTTCTTGGGGAAATACGCGTAGGCCACCGTGCCACCCACCGACGCGTCCCGGGCGATGTCGGCCACCGACGTCGAGCGGTACCCGTCCCGGCCGAACCGGACGATGGCGGCCTCCAGGATGGCCCGCCGCGTCTGGGCCCCCTTGGTCTCCGGTACCTGGTCAGTTGGCGATTCCACTCCGTCGTTCTCCAAAATAGAGGATTTGATGAAATCTCTCATATAGTCTAACATATCGACCTGAGGTCGAGCGGGAGGCTGAGACGTGACCCTGACTGCAACGCGGCAGACGAGCGACCCCACCAAGAAGGTGCCGACCAGGCGCATGGACTTCGAGGAGTCCATGCGGGACGTGCCGAGGCATTTCGCCCGCGATGGCGACCTCATCTCCGGGCACGTGATCGCCGCCTTGTCGTCGGTCTTCCCCGACGGCGAGGACTACTTCGTGCGCTCGGTCCGCCACTACCGCGAGCAGGTCTCTGACCCCGCCCTCAAGCGCCAGGTGGCCGGGTTCATCGGGCAGGAGGCCGTACACGGCCGGGAGCACCGGGTCTTCAACGACCGGCTGGCCGAGCTGGGCTACCCGACCAAGCACTACGAGAAGTTCACCCGCTTCGGGTTACGCATCCGAGGGCGGCTCGCTCCGGCGAAGGCCAACCTGGCGGCTACGGCGGCGCTCGAACACTTCACTGCCACGCTCGCCGAAGTCGTGCTCACGAGCGAGGAGATCCGCGACCTCATGGGTGCCGAGCCCGTGCGCGACTTGTTCGTGTGGCACGCACTCGAAGAATCCGAGCACAAGGCGGTCGCCTTCGACGTCTACAGGGCGGTCGGGGGCGGCGAGCGCCTCCGCGTGTGGACGATGAACTTCTTCCGCTACGGGTTCGTCCTGGGCATGGGCATGGCCGTCGTGCTGTCCCTCCTGGGCGACGGGGCCACCTACCGCAAGGGCAACCTGCGCCACAGCTGGCGGCGGCTGAAGACCTCGCCGATCGTGGATCCCAAGCTGTGGGCCGCGCTCAAGGACTACAACCGCCCCGACTTCCACCCCGACGACAGCGACACCAGCGCATTGGTGGAAACCTGGAGGGCCGAGCTCTTCGGGGAGAACGGCACCCTGAACGACAAATTGATCGGAGCTGCAGCCTGATGGCCTCCGCCGCGACCAAGACCACCACCACCCATTTCGACGTCCTGATCGTCGGTGCCGGCCTGTCGGGAGTCGGGGCCGCGCACTACCTCCA
>DATNLP010000010.1:0-9926 GCA_035602795.1 Acidimicrobiales bacterium
AGACACCGATCGCGACGAAGATCATCACGATCGCCATCCACGTGACTCGGTTCAGGCTGCTCGACACCTTCCCAGTATCGCTCATGGGCGGCGCTGGCGCCTCAGCCTCAGGGTGTGATCCCTGGTATTGCGTGCGCTCAAGCTCATACCCGCCTGGTACCGCTTTCCCGCAGGAACCAACTGGCAGGCTGACGACATCGGCGCTCCAGTGCCGCAGGCTCGTGGCATGCCACCAATTGATCGAAAGACGCTCCTCGCTATCGGGTCTGGCCGCACTGGCGTCACGACCGCGGACTGGCAACCGGAGGAGGCACTGACCCGAGCGCCTGCGGCTGCGCAGGCTATCGACTTGGTCAAAACCTACGGCGTCGGCCAGGCAGAGATTCACGCCTTAGCGGGGGTGTCGGTCAGTTTCGAGAAGGGACAGTTCACCGCGGTCATGGGGCCGTCTGGATCAGGCAAGTCGACGCTCATGCACTGCATGGCGGGACTCGACGTGCCGACGTCGGGGCATGCCTACGTCGGTAAGCAGGACGTTTCCCAGCTTGACGACGCCGGGCTGACCGAGCTGCGTCGCGACCACATCGGCTTCATCTTCCAGTCGTACAACCTGATACCCACGTTGACGGCGCGAGAGAACGTCGTCCTCCCAGCCGAACTCGCTGGGACGAAAGTCGATGGCGAGTGGTTCGACCACCTCGTCGGCCAGCTGCACATCGGCGACCGACTTGCGCACCGGCCGAGCGAGATGTCCGGTGGCCAACAGCAGCGCGTGGCGTGCGCCCGAGCGCTCATCGGTCGACCGGATCTGATCGTCGCCGACGAGCCCACGGGAAACCTGGACTCGAATGCCTCAGCGGAGCTGCTGGCGTTCCTGCGCCAATCGGTGGGCGAGTTCGGGCAGTCGATCGTCATGGTCACCCACGACGCTCACGGCGCCGCCTACGCCGATCGGGTCGTGTTCCTCGCTGACGGCCAGGTGGTGGGCGATCTGGCGGATCCGACAGCCGACTCGGTGCTGGAGCGGATGAAGCAGCTGGGCAGCTGACGTGTGGAAAGTCACCCTCAAGGGTCTCCTCGCTCACAAGCTCCGTCTGGCCCTCACCGCCCTGGCCATCGTTCTCGGCGTCACGTTCATCTCAGGTTCCCTGGTCCTGACTGACACTCTGCATGACACCTTCACGAACCTCGTCTCCAACGCCTACCAGCACATCGACTTCGAGGTCCGGGGTCAGGCCGTCCTCAACAGCGGCGCCAACGCGGTGCGCAACCCGATCCCCGAGTCGCTGTTGGCCAAGGTGCGCCGGGTTCCCGGCGTGTCCGAGGCGGCCGGGTCGGTCTCCGGCTACGCCCAGTACGTCTCGGACGGAAATACCATTAGCAACGGCGGGGCGACGGACGGTATCTCCTTCGATGCCGAAAAGCAGCTCTCGCCGTTCCAGCTGGTTGAGGGAAACGCGCCGACGTCACCTGAAGATGTGGCGATGGATTTCGCCACCGCGCAACGGAATCACTTCGCGGTCGGCGAGCGCGTCCGCATCCTTTTGCCGAGCAGCCCGGAAACCTTCACCATCACGGGTCTGCTGAAGTTCGGCACGGCCGACAATCTGGCCGGGACGACGGTCGCCGCTTTTGATCTGCCCACGGCCCAGAAGCTCTTCGGCCTCACCGGAAGGCTCAACACCATCGACATCGTGACCACGCCGGGAGCGGACCAGGCCAGCGTGCAACGCGACATTGCTCGGATCCTCCCCGCCGGTATCGAGATCGTGACCGGCCAGACGGTGATCAACGAGGAGACGACCGACGTCAACCAGGCCCTGTCGGTCTTCTCCACCGCACTGGTGATCTTCGCCCTTATCGCCCTGTTCGTCGGGTGCTTCACCATCTTCAACACCTTCTCGATCACCGTCGGACAGCGCACCCGTGAGTTGGCCCTCCTGCGCATTGTCGGCGCCAGCCGGCGTCAGGTTTTCCGGTCCGTGCTGGCCGAGGCGGCCATCGTCGGCCTGGTGGCCTCGCTGATTGGCCTCGGACTGGGCGTACTGGCCGCCAAGGGCCTCGTAGCCCTCCTGAGCGGCTTCGGGGTCTCGTTGCCCTCGGGCGCCTTGGTCTTCTCGCTCCGCACCGTAATCGTCGGCCTGGCTGTCGGGATCGGTGTGACGGTGGTCTCATCGATCGGCCCAGCCCGGCGAGCGGTGCGGATTCCACCGGCGGCGGCCCTGACGGCTCAAAACGCTGAGTCCGAAGTCTCCTCGGGGCGGCGCGGTGTGACCGGCGGCGGCAGCGTCGTCCTCGGCCTCGCGGCGCTCGCCGTGGGTCTCACAACGTCGACAGTCGCGCCGGTCGGACTCGGTGCGGTGGGGATCTTCATCGGGGTGGGCATGCTGGCACCGATCGTGGCGCGGCCCATGGCGAGCGTGATCGGGCGGCCGGTGGCTCGTCTGTTCGGAGTCTGCGGTCGGTTGGGCCGGGAGAACTCCATGCGCAGCCCACGCCGGACCGCTCAGACCGCCGCAGCCCTCATGGTCGGGTTGGCGTTGGTATCGGCCATGTCGGTCTTTGGTGCGTCACTGTCCAAGTCGACCACCAACAGCATCGACAATGCGGTCAGCGCCGATCTCGTCGTCACCGGCCCGAGTTCGGGGTTCCCGAACTCAGCGGTCAAGGCTGTCTCCGACGTGCCCGGAGTGACCTCGTCAGCGACCGTCTATCATGGGCAGTTCGAGTTCCAGGGGTCGCTGGCCAGCGTGGTCGGGATCTCGTCCGACCACCTCGCTGAAACAGTGATCCTGTCGATGCAGGCCGGCACGTCACACGCAGCGCTGGCGGCCGGCCAGATGCTGATCGATGCGAGGACGGCGAAGAACGACGATCTGTCGGTCGGTTCTTTAGTTCGGGTGAAGTTCGCCCTGACCGGAACGAGCACAATTCGCATCGGCGGCATCTTCGAGCCCAATGCCCTGATCGGCCACTACTTGGTGGGCGGCGGGTACTTCCTCTCCCACTTCCTCAACCCACTGCCGATCGGGGTTCTGCTCAAGACCGATGGCAGGCCTGGGATGTACGAAGCGGTGAACAACGCCACCACCCCCTACCCGAACGTCGGCGTCCAGACCAGATCACAGTACCAAGCGTCACAAGTGGCAGGCGTCAACAAGCTCTTGGGCATCGTCTACGCCCTCTTGGCCCTGGCCGTGCTCATCGCCCTCATCGGCATCGTCAACACGCTCCTGTTGTCCGTCTTCGAGCGCACCCATGAGATCGGGCTGCTCCGCGCCGTTGGAATGAAGCGCCGACAGATTCGGGCCATGATCCGCTCGGAGGCGGTGATCCTCGCTCTCTTCGGTGCGGTCATGGGCATCGTGGTTGGAACGGGACTGGGCGCCGCCTTGTCGCACTCGCTCGAGAAGTCCCAAGAGATCACCGCCGTCTCGATCCCCTTCCCCAGCCTGGTCCTCTTTGTCGTCATTGCCGCCTTCCTCGGGCTGGGCGCGGCGAGTTGGCCAGCACGGCGGGCGGCCAAGCTAGACGTTCTTTCGGCCATTGCTGCGGAGTGAGTCCACTCGGTATGCGGCATGTCCCAATTGATTCGTGGCCGAGGTCGAGTTGCCTTCTTGGCGGCCGGACAGCACTCGAGGAAGTGCAAACCGCGCACTCTGGACTCCGTCGGATCGTGAGCTGCGGGAAACTGATCCGGGCCTCCGAGGTGGGAGGATGAGTGCCATACACGCAGGAGAGTTCGTCCTTGGCATCGGGTGGACTGCGTTCTGGATCTACCCGACGAAGTCTGCCTGCACCGCAGGCAGGATAAGGAGCAAGTAATGAAGAAGTACCGGAACTACTGGACGTACTCGATCGGCTGCTTTGTCGTGTGGGGGGTGATCCTGGCTGTACGTGCAGCAGCTTTTGGAGGCACCTCGACCACCCATGACGTGCTCTTCGTCTTTGCCGGCTGGTGCATTGCCTGGGCTTCAACCACCATCGCCCGGTCGGTCTACCCGCCCCCAAAGCGCTGGCTCCAGCCGAGCACTCCCAATCCCTGAAATCTCGGGAATCGTCTACTCGTCCCGATGAAGATCGTCGTCGTTGGCCCCGGAGTCATTGGCAGCATCTACGGTTGCCTTCTCGCCCGGTCGGGACATGATGTGACGCTCATCGCTCGGGGACGACGGCTTGCGGACCTCCAGAAGTACGGGTTGGTGTTGGAAGACGCCGACGCAGGACAACGCACCGAGATGTCGCTCCCGGTCCTTGACAAACTGTCGCCAGACGACCGCTACGACCTGGTGCTGGTGTCGGTTCGCTCTGAGCAGTTTGCGACCACGCTTCCCATGATTAACGGCATGGGCGACGGTTCAGACGTCCTCATGTTTGGCAACACGACCGGGAACCAAAACGAGCTTATCACCGCACTCGGCGAACGAGCACTTTTTGGGTTTCCCGCGGCCGGTGGTATCCAAGACGGTCCGATCGTGAGGTACGTGTTGATCAAACAGCAAAGGACCATGCTCGGCGAAGCGGACGGGACCTCGACGACCCGGATTCACCGACTGCGGACGATGTTCGGCGATGCCGGCTTCCGCACCAAGGCCAGCGCCAACATCGGCGGGTGGATGATCGGCCACAGTGCCTTCGTCGTGCCCATCGCCCTTGCGCTGTACCGATTCGATACCAATGCCGCCTCGCTTGCCGCCGATGCGAGAACACTGCGGTTGATGGTGTTGGCTACGCAAGACGCCTTCGAGGCGTTGGACGACGTTGAGATCCCAGCGAATCTTCGGTGGCTCTACCTCCGCACGCCTACGGCCTTTGCAGTGCGCTATTGGCGCCGGGTATTCGCCAGTCCTCGTGGGGAGCTGTGGTTCGGTGCGCACAGCCGCGCCGCTCCCGACGAGATGCACGCGCTCGCCGCCGAGCTCCGAGCAGCGGTCCAGAAGACCGGTCGGCCCACGCCTCACTTCGATGCTCTGGTGGGGACTCGATGACAAGAGCTACATGGAGCCCTTCCAAGATCATAGTCATATCCGATCGGCAGGCTTTCTCCATGCGCAGCGAATGGCTCTCGTCTCGTGTCCTCTTGGCGACGATCACTCATCGGCAACGAACAGGACATCACCGACCCTGAAGCGGCGGTGCTGGTTAGGGCACAGACGACGTAACGCCAACGTTCTGTCCGGTCGACCGCAGTCAACGACGTGCCGGGCCACGCCCAGCAGGTCACCCACCGGGCGTCTCCAAATCCCGGGTCGACGGCAGTGCCCTACACTTTCAGGTTCGGGGCGCCGAAGATTTCATCTCGAAGATGACTGGGTCAGCTCTCTCTCCCGGGCGTCGATCGGCTTTGCATCCGACAACCCGAGGCCAACTCTGACCCGAAGAGAAGGTCGGTCAGGTCGCAACGCCCCGGGCTCGGCTTGGAGGCGACTTCCTTCAGCCAGTACGGGGACGGGGGGCATCAACTGCGGCCGGGCGGGACCGATACGCTAACGGGGATGGGACCGATCGGCTGGCTGATACTGGCGATCATCGTCGTTGTGGTGGCTGTGCTGGTGTTCGTGGTCGTTCGGCGGCGGCGGCGGGGCGGAGGCGTGATCGCTACGAGGGGCAAGCGATGAGACTCCTCATGACCGCGTCGCAGATCCGCGGACTTCCGGTGGTCACGGTCGGGGGCGGGGAGGATGTGGCCGAAGTGCGCGATGTGATCTACAGCCCCGAAGCGGGTCGCCTGGTTGGCGTGACCCTCAACAAGCGGGGCTTCCTGGCTGGTCGGCACCGCGACGTCCTTCCCGCCGAGGCGATCCACGCAGTGGGCCAGGACGCGGTCATGGTGCTCGACGAGTCCAGCCTTGTCGATCCTCAGGACGCGCCCGACGATGTCGGCCGTCCCGCCACCGAGCGCAACGTGATCGGTGACGATGTCCTGACCGAGGGAGGAACCAGTCTCGGTAAGGTCGCTGACCTGGTCTTGCTGGTAGGTAGCACCGGTGAGGTCGTCGGCTACCAGATCGACAAGGCCGGCGATGGGCGAGGTTACATTCCGTTACCGGCGCAACTCTCCGTCTCCGGTGTTGCGCTGGTCGTACCAAACATCACCGAGGAGTTCGTGCAAGACGATCTCGTGGGGCTGGGCGCTGCGGTTGACGAGTTCCGAGCCCGGATGGGGCTGACGTGAGCGAATCGTTCCGGGGTTCCAGCGGCCGCAAGGTCATGAGCAGGGCGAGCGCGGACGAGCTGGGCTCGGTCGGTCATCTTCTGGTCGATGCCCAGCAACGACGAGTCGCCGCTGTTGTCATCGGAAGCGGCAAGAAAGGGCAGCTTGTCGACTGGGCGCAGCTAAGCGGGTTCGGTCCCGACGCGGTGATGGTCGTCGACGAGGATGCCCTTCGTCCGCCGGCCGACGACCGCGAACGGGCCGCCACTGAGGGAAGTCTCGACCTCGTCGGCAAGCGGGCCCTTAGCGAACGGGGCAACGAACTCGGCCAAATTGACGATGTGACCTTCGACGCTGACACCGGAGCGTTAGAGGACCTGCTCATCGGTGACCGCCGCGTTCCGGCCGGGTCTTTGCTGGGCAGCGGCTCGTATGCTGCCGTGCTCGACGAGAGCCAGGAGCCCTCGCCGTAGCGTTCTTGCCCGCGCTCCCACGGCCCGGACCGGCGCGGCTGTGAGGGTTGCAGTTTTTGGAGCGACGCGGCGGCAACGTACCTGCCTCATAGGACGTTTCCCGTCGCCCGTGGTCCGACGTCGCTCGAACCGATGGGGTCATACCTCTTAGGCGCGATCGACTAGGAAGTCGAAGTCGCACCCCTCGTCGGCTTGCAGTACGTGGTCGAGGTAGAGCCGTTCGTAGCCGCGACTCGCCGTTGAAGCGCCAGGGCGGCCTTCGGTTGCTCGACGAGCGAGCTCTCGGTCTTCGACCAGCAGATCGAGTCTCCCGGTTGTGGCGTCGAGGACAATTTCATCGCCATCACGGACGAGTCCTATGGGGCCACCTATGGCTGCCTCCGGGGTGACGTGCAGCGCGGTGGCCCCACCCTCGGTCCCGCTCATACGGCCATCGGTCACGCACACCAGCTCGGTGATACCCGCTTTGCGGAGAACGGCCGGGATAGGAACGAAATCGACCTCTGGCATGCCGGGTGCCCCTACGGGTCCGGCATTGCGCAACACGATCACGCTGGCCGGTGTGGCCCCGAGGTCCGGGTCTTGGGCCCGCCCCTGAGCGTGGTAGTCGAACACGACAGCTGGACCGCGGTGGGTCCATAAGGCGCGTGTTGCCGCCGACCGTTTGAAGACGGCACCTCTCGGAGCAAGCGAACCGCGCAGCACGACGAGCCCACTTTCGGGTTCGAAGGGATCTTCGAGAGAGCGAAGGCAGGGATGAGGTCGTGGCTTCGCAGAGCGGACGGCAGCAGAGACCTCTGCCAAGGTCCTTCCATCGCCCAGGACGGAGTCTCGGTCCAGCAGTGGCTCCAGCACCGCCAACAGCGCAGGAACACCCCCGGCATGATCGAAGTCCTCCAGGGAGAATGGGCCAGATGGGCGAACGCCGAGGACCTGAGGAGTCTTCTCACCGATGCCGGCGAACCGATCGAGCCCGAGGGACACCTCGAGCCGACCGGCGATCGCCTCGAGGTGGATCAACTCGTTGGTCGAACCGCCGGTGGCCGCCAACACACGGAGGGCGTTGTCGAAGGCGCTCTGGGTCATCACCGCCTCGGGTCGGGTGCCGGAACGGGCCAGCTCCACCGCCCGGACGCCGGTACGCTCCGCCAAGTCACTCCGGCGGGATTCGACCGCCGGCACCACCGCTGAGCCCGGCAACGCCATGCCGAGTACCTCGGTAGCGATCGCCATGGTGGTGGCGGTACCCATGACATTGCAGACTCCGACCGTGGGAGCGAAGACCCCTTCGAGCTCCTCCCACCCTTCGTCGTCGATGCGGCCCATGATGCGATCCGGCCCGAGCGTCCAGACGTCTGAGGTGACGACGGGGCGTCCCTGGAACTGACCGCAACTGCGGGGCCCTGCGGTCAGCATGATGGCCGGCTTGCCGGCACTGGCCGCACCCATCAACTGGGCCGGCACGGTCTTGTCGCAGCCGGACAGCAGGACCACTCCGTCGATGGGGCTGCAGCGGATCATCTCCTCGACGTCCATGGCCATCAGATTCCGCAACAACATGGTGGTCGGTACGATGAAGTTCTCGGCCAGCGAAATGGTCGGGAACACCACCGCGGTTCCCCCGGCCGCGATGACTCCCCTCTTCACCGACTCGGCCAGGTCGCGGAGTCCCATGTTGCAGGGGTTGAGCTCACTCCAGCTCGAGCAGATCCCGATGATCGGGCGGCGACGCACCGCCTCTCTGCTCAGCCCGCCCGCCCGGAGGAATGCCCGCTCGATCGAGCCACGCATATCACCCGCAAAATGATCGCCATTCACCGGAGGGCCGCCCCCAGCGGTCGCGTCTCGTGGGCTCCGGTGCTGCTTCGTGTCCGCTCCGCCCTGTGTCGTCTTCGCCATCTCTTCACTCCTCAATCTTTCGCTGGTATAGAGCCTTCGGCCTACGATGCGAGTCGCACGTCCGCAGCGTCGCCGACATCAGCGGTCAAACCTCCGCCATGGAAGACCCGGAAGGGCAAGACTTCAATCACGATATGGACGATGCCGCGTTCGGCGTTGTGAGGACGGTGTCAAGCCAGTCGAAGACCACTTGGTGGAGCCTGGACATCACCCCTTCTTGGCAGTGCTCACCGCCCCCTTCTGCCGCGGGAAAAAGGTGGTACGTCTTCTGGCAGCAAAGAGCGTCATAGAGCTGGGACGCGTGCCCGGGGTCATTCTCGCCGTCAAGGACTAGCGTGGGACAGGTGATGAGCGGCGCGTAGCCTTCGAGGGTGTAGGGGGCGACAGCGCGCAGGACAGCCGCCATGCTGTCTGCTCCCAAGACCCACATACCCCACGGGAGTGCCGGGCCGAAAGTCTGGGTTTTGGAGTTCATGATCTCCTCGATGAGGGCGTTTGCCTTCGAATCGCTTGCGACCAGGCCGTCGCCGACAAGCTTCATGACCTCGGGTCCGACTAGGCGGTCCCAGGCGTCGGCGAACGAGTAGAGGCCGTCGTACGCGATCAGGGCAGCCACACGATGCTCGGAGGCGGCGGCCCGTGGCGCCAAGAGGCCGCCGAAGCTCATCCCCATAAGGGCGATCGCGTTGGGGTTCACGTCTGGGCGTGCTAGGAGCCAGTCGACGGCAGGGGTGACGACGGCTTCCCAATCCGGGCGGAAGAGCAGCTTCTGGTCACGAAGGGCGCTGCCCTGTCCAGGACCGGCAAAGGCGAGGACGTGGTAGCCGCGCCGGGCGGCGGCGGCGCCGCCGCTGAAGTACAGCTCCTCCTCGGTGCTGTCGAAGCCGCCGTGAAACAAGAGTGTCGGCCGGGGACTCTCTGGGTCACCGCCGGTGGGATGAGCCGTTCCGAGATCGGCCGGGATCCACCACCCCGGCAGCGTGGTGTCCTCGTAGGCAAATCGCACGGGCTGGGGCGCAGGGTTCATCAGCTGCGCGGCGTGGGCGAAGCTGTCGACCGAGAGCTGTCCCACTTCGCGGACTTCGGGGTCATTCGACGAGTCGGCGCGCAGATAGAACTCGCACAGCCGGTAGTAGTTGCTCGCCCGCAGGTAGGACTCCCGGGCGCTGACCGCATGCCCTTCGGCGGCGCTGCGATCCGCGTCTGCATGGATCCGTTCGGCAAGGGCCCGCCACTCGGAGTACCAGGCGGTCTTGTCGCCATCGGGAATCCGGCTCGCCGTGCTGGTGACTTCGCCGATGTCGGCGCCACCGTATGCGGCGTAGCCGAGGGCCCGGAGCGTCTCGAAGGAGAAGGACTCGTCGTTGAACATTGCCCCAGCAGACGATGCGGGTTTGGTC
>DATNLP010000064.1:0-9360 GCA_035602795.1 Acidimicrobiales bacterium
ACCGTTGCGTGACAACGACCTACCCTCCGGCCGTGGCGCTCACCACCTCGACCAGGGACCCGGCGCGAGCCGGCGTGCGACCCCATTCGGAACGGGGGATGACGCAGCGGTCAACCGCCACGGCCACCCCTTTGGGTTCCACTTCCTCCGTCACCCGAGCGACCAGGTCGGCGATGGTGCTGCCGGCTGCCACCTCGAATGGCTCACCGTTGACCATCAGGGCGAGCGCGGTCACGCCGGGGTGTGCTCCAGGACGGCGGGGTCGGACGGCCCCCCGGCGACGAGGGCGGCCACGGTGCGGGAGGTGAGTGGGGCGAGATGGATGCCACTGCGGAAGTGGCCGGTGGCCACCACGACGCCGGCGATGGACAGCGGCGCGACGTACGGGGTGTTGTCCGGGGTGGTCGGGCGCAACCCGGCCGCCGCCTCGTCGAGCTCGAGCTCGTCGAGGCCCGGGACGATGGCGCGGGCGTCGCAGAGGAGCTGGTGCACGGCGCCGGCCTGCACGGTGACGTCCGCGCCGCGCTCCTCGACGGTGGCCCCGACGACGACGGAGCCGTCCCGGCGCGGCACCAGGTAGACCGAGTGGCCGCGCACCAGGCCCCGGACGGTGCGCGGAAGCAGGCGCGGAGAGTCGGGGGAGGCGTGGCGCAGGCGCAGGATGTGGCCCTTGACGGGGCGCACCTCGGGCAGGCCGGTCCCCTCGAGGCCGGCGATGCCCGCCAAGCCGACGCCCGCCGCCAGCACGACGTACTCGCACCGCAGGCGGCGCCCGTCCGCCAGGACCAGTTGGGGGCCGTCGTCCACCGCGGTCACGGACGCCGCCTCGAAGACGACGCCGCCGGCCTCGCAGGCCTGCAGCAGGGCGGCCAGCAGGGCGCGGTTGTCGACCTGATGGTCGCCCGGCACCTCGACCCCGCCACGGATGGTCGGGCTGAGCGCCGGCACCAGGCGGCGGCACTCGGACGTGTTCCGGCGGTGCGACTCGAGCCCGAGCGTGTGCTGGTAGGTCAGGAGGTCTTCGAGCGCGGCGCGATCGGACGCGTCGAGCGCGACGGTCAGCGTTCCCGTCGTGTCGTAGCCGATGGCGAGCCCCGAGGCCTGCTCCAAATCGGCGGCGAACGCCGGCCACAGGAGGGCACCGCGGCGTAACAGGGCGGTGAGCTCCGACTCGCCGAACTGCGCCTCGGTGACCGGAGCCAGCATGCCGGCGGCCACCCAGGCCGCACCGTCGCGCCCCGGTTGCGGTGCAACGACCGTCACTTGATGACCGTTGCGTGACAACTCCCAGGCACAGGCCAGGCCGATGACGCCGCCCCCGACCACGTGCACGCGTGCCATGGACAAAGACTAGGAGGGGCGTCGTGTATCCTGTCCTTTCCACTTTCGGGCCAGCGTCGTCCCGGGTACCTCGCCAGCACTACTCCCTTCGGAAGGACGCCGATGGCCCTAGGTCTCTACGACCCGGCATACGAGCACGACGCCTGTGGCGTCGGGATGGTGGCCGATCTGCACGGGCGGGCCGATCACGACATCGTCGACCGCGGCCTCACCGTGCTCGAGCGCCTGGCCCACCGCGGCGCCTCGGGCGCCGAGGTCGAGACGGGCGACGGCGCCGGCATATTGGTGCAGATCCCTCACCGCTTCCTGGCCGGCACGGCCGAGGCGGCCGGGTTCACGCTGCCCGACGCCGGCGGCTACGCCGTGGGGCTGGCCTTCCTGCCCACCGACCCCGACGACGCCCTCAAGGCCCGCACGGTGGTGGAGCAGTTGGCCGGGGAGGAGGGGCTGGCCGTGCTCGGCTGGCGGGTCCTGCCCACCGAGCCCGAGGGGCTGGGCAAGACGGCATTGGCCGCCATGCCGAGGATCGAGCAGGTCTTCGTGACCCCGGCGGGTGGCGCCATCGACACCATGGCGCTCGAGCGCCGGGCCTACGTGCTGCGCAAGCGGGTGGAGCACGCGGTGGACGGCCTGTACTTCCCGTCGCTCTCGGCCAGGACGCTCGTCTACAAGGGCATGCTCACCTCCGAGCAGCTGCGCCAGTTCTTCCCCGACCTGCGTGACCCGACCTTCGAGTCGGGACTGGTGCTGGTGCACTCGCGCTTCTCCACCAACACCTTCCCGAGCTGGCCGCTGGCCCACCCGTACCGCTACCTGTGCCACAACGGCGAGATCAACACCCTGGCCGGCAACCGCAACTGGATGCGGGCCCGCGAGGCCCTGCTGACGACCCCACTCATTGAAGGGGACCTGTCGCGCCTCTACCCGGTGTGCACGCCGGGGGCGAGCGACTCGGCCAGCTTCGACGAGGTGCTCGAGCTGCTCCACCTGGGCGGGCGCTCGCTGCCCCACGCCGTCCTCATGATGATCCCCGAGGCGTGGGAGAACCACACGTTGATGGACCACGAGCGGCGCGCCTTCTACCGCTTCCATGCCACCTTGATGGAGCCGTGGGACGGACCGGCGGCGGTGTGCTTCACCGACGGCACGTTGGTCGGCGCCGTGCTCGACCGCAACGGCCTGCGGCCGGCGCGCTACTGGGTGACCGACGACGGCCTGGTGGTGCTGGCCAGCGAGGTGGGCGTGCTCGACATTGCGCCCGAGCGCGTCGTGCGCAAGGGCCGCCTGCAACCCGGCCGCATGTTCCTGGTCGACACGGCCCAGGGCCGGCTGGTGGAGGACGAGGAGATCAAGGCCGAGCTGGCCGCACAGCATCCCTACGACGAGTGGCTGGCAGCCGACCAGGTGCGCCTGGACGAGCTGCCGGCGCGCAGCATGCTGACGCCCCAGCACGGCAGCGTGGTCGCGCAGCAGCGCCTGTTCGGCTACACGACCGAAGAGCTGCGGGTCATTGTGGCCCCCATGGCGCGGGCGGGGATGGAGCCGCTCGGGTCCATGGGCTCGGACACCTCGATCGCCGTGCTGTCAGACCGCTCACGCCTGCTCTACGACTACTTCACCCAGCTCTTCGCCCAGGTGACCAACCCGCCCCTCGACGCCATCCGGGAGGAACTGGTGACGTCGCTGGCGGCCACCATCGGCCCCGAGGCCAACCTGCTGGATGCCCGGCCCGGATCGTGCCGGCAGATTTTGCTGCCGCTGCCCGTGATCGACCGGGACGATCTGGCCAAGCTGATGTACGTCAACGAGCACGGCGAGACGCCGGGCTTCAAGGCTTTCGCCGTCGACGGGCTCTTCGAGATCGGCGACGCGGGGGAGGCCGGCGCGCCGACTGAGGCTGGCGGCGAGGCGCTGCGCCGGGCCATCGAGGAGGTGCGGCGCCGGGTCTCCGAGGCGATCGCCGACGGGGCCAACCTCATCGTCCTGTCCGACCGCAACTCGACCGCCGAGTGGGCCCCCATCCCCTCGCTGCTGCTGACGGCGGCGGTGCACCACCACCTGGTGCGGGAGAAGACGCGCACCCAGGTGGGCCTGGTCATCGAGACGGGCGACGCCCGCGAGGTGCACCACATGGCGCTCCTGATCGGCTACGGGGCGGCGGCGGTCAACCCGTACCTGGCCCTCGACTCCATCGACGACATGATCTCCGAAGGGCTGCTCGAGGGCATCTCGCCCCGGCAGGCCCGCCGTAACTACATGAAGGCGGCCTGCAAGGGCGTGTTGAAAGTGATGTCGAAGATGGGGATCTCGACGGTGGCGTCCTACACCGGCGCGCAGGTGTTCGAGGCCATCGGACTCGACGGGGCGCTCATCGACGAGTACTTCAGCGGGACGTCCTCCCGTATCGGCGGCGTCGGGCTGTCCGTGCTGGCGGCCGAGGTGGCCACACGGCACCGGCGGGCGTACGAGCCACGGGCGACCGAACTGGCCCACCGTGAGCTCGAGGTGGGCGGCGAGTACCAGTGGCGACGAGAGGGCGAGTTCCACCTCTTCAACCCGAAGACCGTGTTCAAGCTCCAGCACGCCACGCGGTCCAAGCAGTACGGCATCTTCAAGGAGTACACGACGGCTGTCGACGAGCAGTCGACGAAGCTGGCGACGCTGCGCGGGCTGCTGCGGCTGCGACCGGCGGCCGGCGGGCCCATCCCGATAGAGGAGGTGGAGCCGATCTCGTCGATCATGACCCGCTTCTCCACCGGGGCCATGTCGTACGGGTCGATCTCCAAGGAGGCCCACGAGACCCTGGCCATCGCCATGAACCGCATCGGCGGGCGTTCCAACACGGGCGAGGGCGGGGAGGACGCCGACCGCTACATGCCGGACGCGAACGGCGATCTGCGACGCAGCGCCATCAAGCAGGTGGCGTCGGGCCGCTTCGGCGTGACCAGCGAGTACCTGGTCAACGCGGACGACCTGCAGATCAAGATCTCGCAGGGGGCCAAACCGGGCGAGGGTGGCCAGCTGCCCGGCTTCAAGGTGCACCCGTGGATCGCCAAGACGCGCAGCTCGACGCCGGGCGTGGGGTTGATTTCCCCGCCCCCGCACCACGACATCTACTCCATTGAGGACATCGCGCAGCTCATCCACGACCTGAAGTCGTCCAATCCGGCCGCCCGCGTGCACGTGAAGCTGGTGGCCGAGGTGGGCGTGGGCACGGTGGCGGCCGGGGTGGCCAAGGCGCACTCCGACGTCGTGCTCATCTCAGGGCATGACGGCGGCACGGGGGCGGCGCCCCTCACGTCGCTCAAGCATGCCGGCATCCCGTGGGAGATCGGGCTGGCCGAGACGCAGCAGACGCTGCTGGTGAACGGCCTGCGCGACCGGATTGTGGTGCAGGTCGACGGGCAGCTCAAGACCGGGCGCGACGTCGTCGTCGGCGCGCTGCTGGGGGCGGAGGAGTACGGGTTCGCCACGGCCCCCTTGGTGGTGTCGGGTTGCATCATGATGCGGGTCTGCCACATGGACACGTGCCCCGTCGGCATCGCCACCCAGAAGCCGGCGCTCCGCCAGAAGTTCTCGGGTAAGCCCGAGTTCGTCGAGACCTTCTTCGAGTACATCGCCGAGGAGGTACGCGAGCTGCTGGCCTCGCTCGGGCTGCGCTCGCTCGAGGAGGCCATCGGGCGGGTGGACCTGCTCGACGCGGAGGCCGCGGTGACGCATTGGAAGGCGGCCGGGCTCGACCTGTCCACGGTGCTGGCGCAGCCGGACGTGCCCGACTCCATGGGGCGGCGCCAGACGCGGCTGCAGGACCACGGGCTCGAGAAAGCGCTCGACCACCAGTTCCTGGACGAGTGCGCGCCGGCGCTGGCCGACGGCACGCCGGTACAGGTCTCGCTGCCCATCAACAACGTGGACCGGACGGTGGGGACCCTGCTCGGGTCCGCCATCTCGAAGCGCTACGGCGCGGCGGGTCTCCCGGCGGACACCATTTCACTGACCTTCACCGGGTCGGCCGGGCAGAGCTTCGGTGCCTTCGTGCCGAGCGGCGTGACCATGCGCCTGTGGGGCGACGCCAATGACTACTTCGGCAAGGGCCTGTCGGGCGGGCGCCTGGTCGTGCGGCCGCCGGAGGGTTCGCCGTTCGCGGCCGAGGAGGAGATCATCGCGGGCAACGTGATCCTGTACGGCGCCACGGCGGGCGAGGTCTTCATCCGGGGCCAGGTGGGAGAGCGCTTCTGCGTGCGCAACTCGGGAGCCACGGCGGTGGTCGAGGGGGTGGGCGACCACGGCTGCGAGTACATGACGGGAGGTCTGGTCGTGGTGCTGGGCCGGACGGGGCGGAACTTCGCCGCCGGCATGTCGGGCGGCGTGGCCTACGTCTACGACCCCGCCCGCACCTTCGGGCAACGGGTCAACCTGGGCGACGTCGATGTTGAGCCACTCGATCCGGACGACAGCCTCCTCGTGCAGGAACTGGTGCAGCGCCACCAGGCCGAGACGGACTCGACCGTGGCCGAGCGGCTGCTCGAGAGCTGGGACACCGAGGTGCTCGAGTTCGTGAAGGTCATGCCCCGCGACTACCGCCGCATTCTGGAGGCGACCCGCCTGGCCGAAGCGCAGGGGCGCTCGGTGGAGGAAGCCGTGATGGAGGCCGCGCATGGGTAAGCCGACGGGCTTCATGGAATTCGGGCGATCCCTGCCGCGCCGCCGGCCGGTGTCGGTGCGCGTGCGCGATTGGCGCGAGGTCTACGAGCCCTTCGGCGAGGAGGCCACCAAGGTGCAAGGGGCACGCTGCATGGACTGCGGGATCCCCTTCTGCCACGACGGCTGCCCGTTGGGGAACCTGATCCCGGAGTGGAACGACCTGGTCTACCGGGACGATTGGCCCGAGGCCGCGGAGCGGCTGCACGCGACCAACAACTTCCCGGAGTTCACCGGGCGGCTGTGTCCCGCCCCGTGCGAGGCCTCGTGCGTGCTCGGGATCAACGAGGACCCGGTGACCATCGAACGCATCGAGTACGAAATCGTGGAACGGGCGTGGGACGAGGGGTGGGTCACCCCGCACATCGCGACGGTGCGCACCGGCAAGACGGTGGCCGTGGTGGGCTCGGGGCCGGCGGGGCTGGCGGCGGCGCAGCAGCTGGCGCGGGCGGGGCACACGGTGACGGTGTTCGAGCGGGCCGAGAAGCCAGGCGGGCTGCTGCGCTACGGGATCCCCGAGTTCAAGATGGAGAAGGCCGTGCTGGATCGCCGGCTGGCCCAGATGGAGGCGGAGGGTGTCACCTTCGTGTGCTCGACGTCGGTGGGCGGCCAGGTGGATCCGGCCGTCGACGGCCCGCTGGAGCCGGGGGAGGAGCGGGGGCTGGGCACCGCCAGCGCGCCCGACGTGGCGGTGCGGGCGGCGGCCGACGTGCGGGCCGAGTTCGATGCGCTGGTGCTGGCCGGCGGGGCCACCATGCCGCGGGACCTACCGGTACCCGGGCGAGAGCTGGCCGGTGTGCACCTGGCTCTCGAATACCTGAAGCCGTCCAACCTGGTGCGGGAGCGCGCGCTGGCGACCTCTCCGATCAGCGCGCACGGCAAGCGGGTCATCATCATCGGCGGGGGCGACACGGGGGCCGACTGCCTGGGCACGGCACACCGCCAGGGCGCGGCCTCGGTGCACCAGCTCGAGATCATGGCCGAGCCGCCGAGCGACCGCCTGGCCGACAACCCGTGGCCGCTGTGGCCTCTGATCCTGCGCACGTCCTCGGCGCACGAGGAGGGCGGGCAGCGCCTCTTCTCGGTGACGACGACCGAGTTTGTCGACGACGGTTCGGGAGTAGTACGGGCACTGCGCGGACACACGGTCGAAATGCGAACGGAGGACGGCCGCCCGGTTTTCGAAACGGTGCCGGGAACCGAGTTCGAGCTCGAGTGCGAGATGGTGCTCCTGGCCATGGGCTTCGTGGGCACGGAGCGCCGCAACGCGGTGGACGAGCTGGGAGTCGAGGTCGGGCCGCGGGGGACGGTGGCGGCGGACGCCGACTGGGCCACCAACGTCCCGGGTGTGTTCGTCTGCGGCGACCAGACCCGCGGCCAGAGCCTGATCGTCTGGGCCATCGCCGAGGGCCGCTCCTGCGCCTCGGCCGTCGACCGCTGGCTCATGGGCACGACGTCGCTGCCGGCGCCCATCGTGCCGGGCCAGCTGGCGCTGCGCTGAGGCCGGCGTGGCTCCTCGGGGCCGTGCCCGGGGACGACTACGTGCCGCCGCCATGTCGAAAGGCTGAACCGCCGCGCTCACTGTATGAGGGCAGCCGAGCCACGACCCGCCTGTTCACGGTTGGGTCGGCCAGCATTCCGCCCAGGGGACATCGAGTTCCCGCACGTTGGGCGACGCGGGCCGAAGACAGCGCCCACGTCGGCGCTTCCACCTCCTCGTTGTCAGGAGTCCGAGCTGACGACCTCGGCCCGGGCTGAGAGGATGGAGTGCAGCCGCTCGGCGATGGGTGCAGTGCCCTCCTCGTCGGTAAAGACATAGCGACGACCCCGCCGGATGGCGTCCACCACGTTCGCCGCCACGACTGATGGCTCAATCGTCCCGATCGGGTTCATCCCGGTTCGCACCATGCCGGGCATCACGACGCTGGCTCCCACCGGAACACCCAGCGAGGCGAACTCGGCGGCCAGGACGTCGGTCAGCCCGAGCACGCCGTGCTTGGCCACGGTGTAGGGGCCTAGGCGATCGAGCGGCAAGACCGCCGCCAGGGAGGCCACGTTGACGATGTGGCCCTCTTCCGCCGTCGCCAGGATACGCGGCACGTAGGTGCGCACGCCGTGGATGACGCCCCAGAGGTCCACGTCGACGACCCGCCGCCACTCGTCGAGCGACAACTCCCAGGCGTAGCCTCGGTTGACGATGCCGGCGTTGTTCACGGCCACGTGGAGGCCACCGAACCGCTCGACGGTCAACGCGCCCGAACGATCCACGTCGTCCGGGTTGGTGACGTCGACCGTCAAGGCATGGACGTCACCACCGGTGCGGCGAATCCGGTCGGCTTCGGCCTCGAGCCGGTCCCCGTCCAGGTCTGTCATGACGACCTTCATGCCCTCAGCCACGAAGGCCTCCACGATGGCGAGGCCGATTCCGCTCGCGGCTCCGGTGACAACCGCTACCCGATTGTGCAGCTCCAGCATGGTCCGATTGTCGCGCAACAGCCTCGGATCAGAGGCGGACAACTTCTAAAGCCGTGGGCTCGCCGACGCTCGCAAAGAGGACCACCGCGTCGTTGTGGCCGATCGCTTGAATTAGCCCGGCCGTGAGGTAGCCGGTCGTTCGAAGCGAAAGAGTGGCTTGAAGTCGTGGTAGTAGTTGAGCCACTCGAAGTAATTCTCCTTGTGCCCGTTCGCCGGGACGAACCCGAACTGCAGGCGGGCGGCGGACACCGAGAAACCCCGGGCAGCAAACGCGGACACGACCTCGTCGAGGTCGCGGAGCGGCGGGAGGCGAAGGTCATTCGCCGCGTCGCCGTGCCAGGTGACCATCATCGGGCTGGCGCGGTGGACACCCTCGACGGCGAAATAGACGCCTCCGGGGGTGAGCGCTTCGAAGACCGCGTCGGCGTGAGCGTCGAGGTCGTCGATCAGATAGATGACCTCGTGGCTGAACGCCACGTCGAAGCCCGTCCAGCCTGCGGGGACCGTGTCGGCCACGGCGAGCGTAAGGGGGCGGTCACCTCCCAGGCTGATGGCATCGGCGACCGCTCCCGGTGCTCGGTCGTAGCCCCAACCTTGGGCGATCCCGCGGGTGTCGGCCAGAAGGCGGAGAAACCCACCGCGATTGCAGCCGACGTCGAGCACCTTGGCCCCGAGGAGGTCGACGTCGATCGTCCGCAACATGGCATCCCAAACGAAGCGATGCTCGTCCTGCATCGTCGCGTCCTCTTCCGCGCCCTGCCAATAGCGGTTTTCCTCGGTCATGGACGAAGCCTAGGGTGGTGCGACGGCCGTCGGACTGCGGTTTGCCAGGACAGGCGGGGG
>DATNLP010000075.1:0-8624 GCA_035602795.1 Acidimicrobiales bacterium
GGCGGCGGGGCCGCCACGCCCCTCGTCGTCCCGGGGTGGTCGGTCAACGACCTCGAGGTCCTGATGCGAGAGCTCACGGCCGGGTCGATCGCCTACGTCCCGGAGGAGGCGGCCCTCGAGGACGTGGCCGACGAGGAGGAGGCCGAAGCGGTCGACGCCGAAGCGGTCGACCCCGAAGCGATCGAGGCCGAAGCTGGAGTCGGGACGGCCCAGCTCGCGCCAGAACCCCACCCTGAACCCCCGGTCGACGCGCCGTTGCACCAGACCTACGAGCCGGTGGTCCCCGTGGTGGCGGAAGAGGCGGAAGCGGTGGAAGCGACCGACGTGGCGGAGTCGGGCCTGGCGGCGCGACCGGCCCGGCACAAGCGCCGGCGGCGGTCGCCTTGGAAGCCGGTGGTGACCCTGCTCCTGCTCGGCGTGGTGGCCACCGCCGTCGTCCTGGTGCTCCTGCAGAGTGCCGGCATCATCACCTGGAGCTTCCTCGGCCCCACTTCCTGAGCGGCCCGCCGCAGCGGGTCAGCGGGCGGTGGCTCGAATACCGGCGAAGAGGTCGTCCTCGGTCACGTCGACGCTGCCGACGCGGCTCTGGGCCAGTCGGAACTCGTCGTAGGGGTGGATGCCGCGCAGCACTTCGGGCGGCAGGCCGAACCAGAACGGTGAGGTGGGGTCGACCTGGGTGGCGTGTGCCTTGAGCGCCTCGCCGCGGATCTGGTTGAACCCGGAGACGTCGATGGACGTGGTGAAGGGCTCGGTGCGCGTCATGCGCGCCATCCACTTCTCGTCGAAGGGGGACTTGATGCCGAGCTCTTCGAACTTGGCCTGCATCTCGCGGAAGCGCTCCCCCGACCACACCGAGTAGTAGAGCTTGTCCGGGGTGAACGGAGGCCCGGCCTCCGGGAAGCGGTCCGGATCGCCGGCGAGGTCAAACGCCAGGACGGAGATCTCGTGCACCCGCAAATGGTCCGGATGCGGGTACTCCCTCTGGTTGTCGCCGTAGGTGATGATGACCTGCGGGCGCTCGCGGCGGATGACCGCCACCAGGCGACCCACCGCCTCGTCGAGCGGGGCCTGGGCGAACGACGCGGGGTTCTTGTTGGCCTCCGAGTCGGGCATGCCCGAGTCGCGGTACCCCAGCAGGACGGTCTCGTCGTAGCCGATGATGTCGGTCGAGGCCTTGAGCTCGGCCAGCCGGATGCGGCCGATGTCGGCCCGCACCTCGGGGGTGTCCATGGCCGGGTTGAGAATGTCGCCCTCCTCACCCCCGGTGCAGCACACCAGCACCGTCCGCACCCCTTCTGCGTGGTACTTGGCCACGGTGGGGGCCCCCTTGGAGGCCTCGTCGTCGGGGTGCGCGTGGACGCTGAGCAGGCAGAGGCGTTCGGGCACGGGGTGACATTACCGGCCGGAATGGCGCCCCTGGCCAGGCACACCCGGTGCCACCCCTCCCCCGCTGGGCCTTATGCTCGGTGTCCATGGCAGGTTTTTTCAGTCGGATCGCGGACATCTTCCGGTCCAAGGCCAACAAGGCCCTCGACAAAATGGAGGACCCACGCGACACGCTGGACCTCTCCTACGAGAAGCAGGTCGAGCAACTGACCAAGGTGCGTCGGGGCGTGGCGGACGTGGCGACGGCGCGCAAGCGGATCGAGCTGCAGGCGCAGGGGCTGCAGAAGCAGGCCGACAAGCTGCAGCAGCAGGCCAAGGCCGCGCTGGAGCAGGGCAACGAGGACCTGGCCCGGGAGGCGCTGTCGCGGCGAGCGGCGCTGGGCGAGCAACTGACCGAGCTCAAGACGCAGCACGACCAGATCACCGACCAGGAGCAGAAGCTCGTCGCCACGTCGCAGGAGCTGCAGGCCCGGGTGGAGCGCTTCCGCACGCAGAAGGAGACGTTGAAGGCCTCCTACACGGCGGCCGAGGCGCAGACCAAGGTGGGCGAGGCGGTCTCGGGGATCTCGGACTCGACGAGGTCGGCCGGAGCGACCATGCAGCGGGCCCAGGACAAAATCCAGAGCATGCAGGCGCGGGCCGGCGCCATCGACGAGCTATTGGCGTCGGGCGCGCTGGACGACTTGACGCAGCCGGTCGACGACATCCAGAAGGAGCTCGACAAGGTCTCGAAGACCAGCCAGGTCGACAACGAGCTGGCGGCCTTGAAGGCCGAGATCGGGACGGGCGGTGCGGCCGACGCGGCGGCGCTGCCGGCGGGTGACGACGCGGACGCCCATGTGACGGACGCCGAACCGGTGCCCGAGCCCAAGGCGGCGGAAGGCGCGGGAGCAGGGGGACCAGGAGGCGAGAGCGCCTGATGGCAATCTCACGCAACATCAAGCCGGACCGGGGCCTCACCTACCGCATGCTGATCACGGGGTTGCTCTTCGTCGTGCTCTACGCCGTGTTCATCGGCCTCCTCTTCTACTTCCTCCACAGCCTCGTCCTGATCCTGGTCATCGCGGTAGGGGTGCTGTTCTGCCAGTACTGGTTCAGCGCCAAGATCGCCATGTACGCCATGCACGCCAAGGAGGTGACGCCCGAGCAGGCGCCCGAGCTGCACGGCGTGGTCGACCGGCTGTGCGCCCTGGCGGACATGCCCAAGCCGCGCGTGGCGATCGCGCAGACGGACGTCCCCAATGCCTTCGCCACCGGCCGCAGCCCTAAGTCCTCCGTTGTCTGCGTGACGACCGGCCTGCTGCGGAGGCTCGAGGAGCCCGAGGTCGAGGCGGTGCTCTCCCACGAGATCTCGCACGTGGCGCACCGCGACGTCGCCGTCATGACCATCGCCAGCGGTCTCGGGATGATCGCCGGCCTGCTCACCCGGGTGATGTTCTACTCGGAGATCTTCGGCGGCGGCCGGGGCGGCAACAACCAGCAGAGCCAGGCCGCCCTCATAGAGATGGCGGTGCTCCTGATCTCGGTGGTGGTCTACTTCATCAGCTTCCTCTTGACCATGGCGCTTTCTCGCTATCGCGAGCTGGCTGCCGACCGCTCCGGGGCACTGTTGATCGGGCGCCCCTCGCTGCTCGCCTCGGCGTTGGTCAAGATCACGGGGGAGATGGGGCGGATCCCGACCAAGGACCTGCGCGCCGCCGAGCCCTTCAATGCCTTCTTCTTCGCCCCGGCCGTGGCCAGCGGGGGCACCCAGGGCGGCGGCGGCGGCTTCAGCTTCGGTCAGTTGTTCCGGACCCACCCGACGCTCGAGCGCCGCCTGGCCCAGCTGGAGTCTCTCGAGCACCAGCTCGGCCAGGCCAGCTGAGCCGGCAGGCCATTCGTCCTCGTCGCCGGCGGTGGGTCTCTTCGACACCATCCTGGGTCGGTCCAAGCCGGTCCGGGCCAATCTCGATGCCCTGTTCGCCCTGCCGTCGGCCGCGCTGACCCTGCAGAGTGCCGGTGGGTTGGTGACGTCGGGCCACGCCGGCGTCTGCTGGAAGGCGCCGGCGGGCCAGGCGACGGCCGACGCCCAGAAGGAGATCTCAGAGCTGGTCGGCGACGGCTTCCGCCAGAGCGTCGACGCTTTCGACTACGGCTGGCTGCTGATCGACGACCCCGACCTCGAGGAGCTGGTGACCAAAATTCACATGGCCAACTCGACCCTGCAGGACAACGGGTGGGGCCCGCAACTGCTGTGCTCGGTGTTCGGCTTCGTGCCGGGCGCCGACGCCCCGAGTGACGCCAAGCCCTTCCGGCTCGTCTACCTGTTCAAGCGCGGGACCTTCTACCCCTTCGCGCCGGTCGACCAGGCCAAGGAGCGGCGCGACACCGAGCTGGAGCTGCGCATCCGCTCCATGGTGGGAACCGACCTCCCGGTGGAGCCGGACCTGGCGCGCTGGTTCCCCATGTGGGACATGCCGGTCTCATGACCGACACGTTCGAACGCCTGATCGCACTGGAGGGCGCGGTCAACTTCCGTGACCTCGGCGGCTACCTGGTCGCCGGGGGTGCGGCCAGGACCCGTTGGCGAGTGCTGTTCCGGGCCGACGGCCTGGGCGAGCTGACCGAGGGCGACTTCGACGTCATGCGGTCGCTCGACATCCGGACCGTGGTGGACCTGCGGGCGCCCCACGAGCTCGAGCGCGAGCAGTTCGACACCGCTGCGCACCCGGTGGCGTTCCACCACATCCCCTTCATCGAGACCCTGCCCGACCCCGAGGAGTTCGACCGGCGGCCCGACCTGCTCGACGCCCAGTACCTCGAGATGCTCGACAACTCCGGGCACCAGATCAGGGCGGCGCTGGAGGTGCTGGCGGCGCCAGGGACCATGCCGGCGGTCTTCCACTGCACGGCGGGCAAGGACCGCACGGGCCTGCTGTCGGCCATTTTGCTGTCGCTCCTGGGCGTGGACGAGGAGACCGTGGTGGCCGACTACGCGCTGAGCGGCGAGACCATGGGGCGCCTGCGCGAGAAGATCGTGCGCAAGTACCCCGAGAGCGAGACGCTGCTGAACAGCCTCGACGAGGTCTTTTCGGCGCACCCCACCAAGATGCAGAACCTGCTGGCCTACCTGCGCCAGCACTACGGCTCGGTCGACGAGTACGCCTCGGGGATCGGAGCCGGGCCCGAGGTGGTGGCGGCGCTGCGGGCGTCGCTGCTCGAGCCGGCCGGTCCCTAACCCTCGTCGTTCCGAGGGGCCGGCCGCAGCCGGTCGATGGCGGCGGCCAGCGCCAAGTCGAGCACGGTGATGCCACCCGAGTCGTGCGTCGTCAAGGTCAGGTGCACGGTGTTCCACCGGATGTCGATGTCCGGGTGGTGATTGGCCGCCTCGGCCGCCGCGCCGACGGCGTTGACGAAGGCGAGCGCGCCGACGAAGTCGTGCAGCTTCACGCTGGTCTTGAGCTCGTCGCCCTCGCGGGACCATGCCAGCTGCTGCTCTTCGAGCGCGGCGTCGACGTCCGCCGCCGAGAGCACGGGCTCTTTCATGAGTGCGTCACGGTCACGGTCATGGGTGGGTCATGTCCTCGGGCCGCACGGCGGCGTCGAACTCCTCCCCGGTGAGCAGGCCCAGCTCGAGCGCCGCCTCCCGCAGGGTCGTGCGCTCCTTGTGCGCCTTCTTGGCCACCTTGGCCGCGTTGTCGTAGCCGATGATCGGGTTGAGCGCCGTGACGAGCATCAGCGAGTTGCGGAGATGCCGGTCGATCTGCTCGTAGTCGGGCTTGAGCCCCTCCACGCAGAACTCACGGAACGTCCGGCAGGAGTCGGTCATCAGCGCAATCGACTGCATGACGTTGTAGGCGATGACCGGCTTGCACACGTTGAGCTCGAGGTTGCCCCGGCTGCCCGCCGTCATGACCGCCACGTCGTTCCCGATCACCTGGATCCCCACCATGATGAGGGCCTCGCTCTGGGTCGGGTTGACCTTGCCCGGCATGATGGAGGATCCCGGCTCGTTCTCGGGCAGCTGCAGCTCGCCCAGGCCGCTGCGCGGTCCCGAGCCCAGCCAGCGCACGTCATCGGCGATCTTCATGAGCGAGACGGCCAGCGTGCGCAACGCCCCGTGGGCGAAGACGAGGGCGTCGTGCGCGGCCAGGGCGGCGAACTTGTTGGGCGCCGTCACGAAGGGCAGCCCGGTGGCGTCGGCGATGGCCCGGGCCACCCGCGTGCCGAACTCGGGATGCGTGTTCAGTCCGGTGCCGACCGCGCTGCCGCCCAGCGCCAGCTCGTAGAGCCCCGGCAGCGTCTGCTCGATCCGCTCCATGTCGCTCGACAGCTGGGCCACGTAGCCCGAGAACTCCTGGCCCAGGGTGAGCGGCACGGCGTCCATGAGGTGCGTGCGCCCGATTTTGGTCACGTCGGCGTATTCGATCTCCCGTTCGTGGAGCGCGTCGCGCAGCGCCGCCACCGACGGCAGCAGCCGGTGCACGATCTCCTCCACCGCCGCGATGTGCATGGCGGTGGGGAAGGTGTCGTTGGACGACTGCGACATATTGACGTGGTCGTTGGGATGGATCGGATCCTTGGAACCCATCACGCCGCCCGCCAGTTCGATGGCCCGGTTCGAGATCACCTCGTTGGCATTCATGTTCGTCTGGGTCCCGCTGCCCGTCTGCCAGATGCGCAGGGGGAACTGGTCGTCGAGAGCGCCCTTGGCCACCTCGGCCGCCGCCTGCTCGATCAGCCCGGCCCGCACGTCGTCGAGCTTGCCCAGCTCACGGTTGACCTCGGCCGCCGCCCCTTTGAGGAGGCCGAACGCCCTGATCAGCGGCTTGGGCATGGTCTCGGTCCCGATGTCGAAGTGGTGCAGCGACCGCTGTGTCTGGGCCCCCCAGTAGCGGTCGGCCGGAACCTCGATCTCGCCCATGCTGTCGGTTTCCACCCGTGTCCCGGTCACGGAGATCAGCTTACGACGCCTGTCGCAGGCCGATCCCCAGGGCGACCGCCGCCCGCGCCGCCGCCACGTCCTCGCGGCGGGCACCCTGCCCCCCACCCGGCACCTCCAGGATCGCCGGCAGCCCAACCAACGCCGGATGCGAGAGCAGCGCACCCAACGCCGCCGCGCCGATGGTCCCCGCGCCGATGTTCTCGTGGCGGTCCCGGTTGGCGCCGAGCTCGACCTTGGAGTCGTTCAGGTGGAGGCAGCGCAATCGCTCCAACCCGACGACGTCGTCGAACCGCGCCACGACCCGGTCGGCCTTGTCCATCGACGAGAAGTCGACGCCCGACGCCCACAGGTGCTGGGTGTCGAGACAGACCTGCAGCCGGCGCTGGGCGGTGCGGGTGCCGGTGGCCCGCTCCGCCGCCTCCACCGCCTCCACGAGTGTCGCCAGCTCCTCGAAGGTGCGCCCGACCGTGTCACCGGTGCCGGCCGCGTTCTCGAGCACGATGGAGCAGGCCCCGTCGGGCTGGGAGGCAAGCGTCTCGAGCAGCGCATCGACCACCTGGGGCACGCAGGCGTCGAAGCCCTGGCCCCGGTGGCTCCCCACGTGCAGCACCAGCCCGTGTGCGCCCATGCCGGTAGCCACGGCGAAGTTGGCCAGCAGGCAGTCGCGCGAGCGACGGAGCACCTCGGGGTCGGTCGCGGCGACGTTGATCAGGTAGGTGGCATGGCAGAAGGTCTCGGTCACCCCGGTGGCGGCCTTCGCCCCCGTCTGCGCCTCCCGATAGGCCGCAAGCACCTCGTCGCCGTACTGCATGGGCTTCCACGCCCGTGGGCTCTGGGTGAAGATCTGCACGCAGTCGGCCTCGATGTCCCGCCCGCGGACCAGCGCCCCGAGCAGGTCGCCGCCGGCGCGGACGTGGGCACCAATGGTCATGACGCGTCGGGTCGGACCCGGTGACTTAGCCGGGTGGGTGGTCGTCCGGGCAGGCGCCCGGCGGGTTGTTGAAGTTGGGATCGAAGACCCAGGACCCCTGGGCCCAGTCCCCCACGACCGGCGCCAGCTTGAAGACGCCCGTCATGTCGGTCAGGAGGGCGTCGGCGTAGCGTGCACTTCCCTCGGGGCACAGGTGGACGTTGTCGAGCTTCCGTACCCGGATCCACTGGTCCTTCGGTGCGCGAGGATCGTTCTCGGGCGGCAGCCAGGCCGAGTAGTTCTTCCCGTCCAGCAGCACGGAGCTGGCGATGGGGAAGTACATGACGCGGCCAGGGAAGTACGTCGTCATCTTCTCGGCGATGTTGTTCCACGCGATCACGCCCTGCCAGCGCGCCTTGTTGTAGGCAATCTGGTCCGCCGGGTTGCTCGCCGGGATGATGCCCGACTCCGGGAACTGGGTGAAGATCAGACCTTCCACCCCGTCGCCCGGCGTCAGCACCGTGGAGACGAAGCTGCGGAGCAACTTGGTGTACTGCTCGGGCTGGTGCAGTGCGTTGGGCTTCGTCGGCCCGTACTCGTCCCAGCTCCACGACGCGATGACCAGTTGCGCGCCGGTCTCACGGATGAGGTTGGGAATCGAAGTGGGCCAGTTGCTGGAGTTGACCAGCCCGAAGCCGTCGATCGTGTTGGTGTGGACGGTGACCTCGCCCGTGGCCTGCAGCGCCGCCGTGATCCCATACGACGCGTCATGCATGACGGAGTCGCCCAGGAGCATGATGCGGAGCGGGTGGGTGGTGGTGGGCGCGGGATCCAGGTGGATCGGCTGCTGCGCCGCGTAGCCGCCCGAGCCCGGAACGGTACCGTCGGCGTTCTGGACCAGGTGCGTCGTGCCGACGACCGGGCTGGGGTCGGCCACGGCCGGGATGGTGGCCACCACCATGACCACCGCCGTGACCACGCCAGCCAGCGGGGCGCCCCACCAGCGCACCCACCCGCGCAGGTGCGCCCGCCGGATGGGCCGCTCCACCAGGTAGTAACTGGCGGTCGAGACGGCGAGAGTGACCCCGACGCGCAGGAGGTCGAGTGGCAACGTCGACAAGCCGGTGCGCTGCGCCGTGAGGTACACGATGACGGGCCAGTGCCAGAGGTAGATCCCGTAGGAGATGGTCCCGATGAAATGGAGTGGCGGCGTGGCAAGCGCGCGTGAGAACCAGCCCGGTTCCGTCAGTCGGGCATCGGCCACCACGAGACCGGCCAACACGGCGCAGATGAGAAAGCCGCCTTCGAACATGAAGTTAGTGGGCAAGCCGCCCGACGTGCCCGCGGTGACCCAGAACACCGCGAGCACGACCGCCGCCACCGGCCCGATGACATGCAGGGTCC
>DATNLP010000003.1:0-4875 GCA_035602795.1 Acidimicrobiales bacterium
ACCACGTGGCCCGGCACGGGCACCGGTTCGCCCTGGGGCCCGCGCAGGGCCGCGAACGCGTGCACCGACGAGCCGGCGGTGAACGCCACCGCGTCCGCCCGCGCCACGCGCGCCAGGACCTCGGGCTCGGGGGCCGACACCGGGACCGTCCGGTAGGCCTCCACCCGGTCGACGTGCCAGCCCTTTTCGCGCAACCCGTCGGGGATGGTCTCGGGGGCCAGGTCGGCACACGGGAACAGCACCCGCCAGGGGCCGGACCCGGCGGCCGTCGGGAACTCCTCCACCAGTCCGCGCGCGCTGTGTTCGGCCGGCACCAGGTCGGGCTCGACGCCGGCCAGCCGCAGTGCCTCAGCCGTGGCGGGCCCGACGGCCGCCACCCGCACCAGGCCCAGTGCGCGCGCATCGCGCAGCTCGGCCATGAAGCGGTCCACCGCGTTGACCGACGTGAGCACCACCCAGCCGTAGCTCCAGACGGCGTCGGCCGCGGCGCGCAGCGCGGCGCCGTCGTCGGTCGCGTCGACCTGGCGGGTGAGCGGCAGCTCGACCACGTCGGCGCCGGCGCGCTCGAGCGCGTCGACGAGGTTCTTGGCCCGCGACCCCGAACGCGTCGCCACCACCGTCCGGCCCGACAGTGGTCCGCCGGCCTCGCCGCCCGGTGCCTCCTGGCCGAGGGCCGCCACGTCGCCCACCACGATCACCGCCGGCGAGCCCAGCTCCACCTCGCCCAGCCGGTCCAGCGTCGTGCGCTCGACCCGTTGGGCCGCCGTGGTGCCGCGCTCGATCACGGCCACGGGAGTGTCGGCGGGGCGGCCCCCCGCGACGAGCGCCTCGGCGATGGCGGCGCGCGTCGTCATGCCCATGAGGATGACGAGGGTCCCCCCGGCCCGGGCCAGCGCCACCCAGTCGGGGGCCCCGGTGCCGGGGTCGCCCACCCGGCCCGTCACCACCGTCACCGAAGAGGCCAGGCCGCGCTGCGTGACCGGGATGCCGACCGAGGCCGGGACGCCGAAGGCGGACGTCACGCCGGGCACCACCCGCCACGGGATCCCGGCATTGGTCAGCGCCTCGGTCTCCTCGCCGCCGCGGCCGAAGAGGAAGGGGTCGCCGCCCTTGAGCCGGACCACCACCTGCGACCGCCGGCCGTGCTCGATCAGCAGCTTGATGATCTGCTCCTGGCGCGCCGTCTCCTTCGCCGCCGCGCCGGGGTCCTTGCCGACGTCGATCAGCTCGGCCGACGGCGGCACCAGGTCCAAGATGGCCGGGCTGACCAGCCGGTCGTGCAGCACGACGTCGGCCCGGGCAAGCAGCCGGGCGCCCCGCCGGGTGAGCAGTCCGGGATCCCCTGGGCCGGCGCCGACCAGGTAGACGGTCATGGGCCGCCCGCTGCGTCGGCGGCGAAGGCCTCGATGGCCGCGCCACCCCCGTCGAGCAGCGCCCGCGCCAGCGCGGCGCCCGTCCCCTCGGGGTCGTCGCCTTCGGCCGCCAGGCGGACCAGGAGGCGGCCGTCGCCGCTGGCCACCATTCCCGTGACGTGCACGCCACCCCCATCGACCGCCTCCGCCCACGCCCCGAAGGGAGCCGTGCAGCTCCCGCCCAGGGCGGCGAGCACGGCGCGCTCGGTCCGGACGGCGCGGTGGCTGGGCTCGTGGTCGACGGGAACCAGCAGCGACCGCGTGGCCTCGTCGTCGGCGCGGCACTGCACGGCGATGGCGCCCTGGCCGGCCTGGGGCAGCAGGTCGACCGGATCGAGGACGTCGGTCAGCCGGTCGCGCCAGCCCAGCCGGTCCATGGCCGCCACCGCCACCACGACGGCGGCGACGCTCCCCTCCTCACCGGTCGCCACCCGCCGAGCCATGTTGCCCCGCAGGCTGGTGAAGACGAGGTCCGGCCGCAGGTAGGCCAACTGGGCGCGGCGCCGGGCCGAGCCGGTGGCGATCAGGCCGCCGGCCGGCAGGCCGGTCAGGGTGCAGCCGACCAGGCCGTCGCGGACGTCGGCCCGCGGGGGCACCGCCGCCAGGGCCAGATGGCCCGGCATGACGGAGGGCAGGTCCTTGGCCGAGTGCACCGCCGCATGGGCCCGGCCGTCGGCCACCGCCGCCTCCACTTCGGTGACGAACACGCCCTGGCCGCCGATGCGGTCGAGCGGCGTCTCGGCGTCCCGGTCACCCCTCGTGCGCACCACCACGGTCTCGACCTCGAGGCCGGGGTGCGCCAGCTGCAGCAGGTCGGCCACCAGCTCGGTCTGGCGCAACGCCAGCGGTGACCCTCGTGTGGCCAGGCGGACGATTCCCACCCGCGCCATGATCCCATGGCGGGAGCTACAGGTCGAAGAGCACGCGCAGCGCCTCGACCAGGCGCTCGCCTTGGGGCGTCCCCGCCGTCTCCTTCAACAGCACGGTCGGCTCGTGCAGGAACTTGACCAGGGCGGCGCGGGTGGCCGCGTCCACGTGCTCCCACTCGGCCTCGCTCAAGTCGGCCAACTGGGCGCGGTGCCGCTCCAACTCGGCCACCCGGAGCGACTCGAGGCGCGCCCGCAGCGACGCGATGATCGGCGCCGCACCGCGCTGACGGCTGGCCGTGCGGTAGCGCTCGACCTCGGTGGCGACGATCTGGCGCGCCGCCACCGACTCCTCGGCGCGGTCGCCCAGGGCTTGTGCCACTGCGGCCCGCAGCGTGTCCATGTCGAGCAGCGTGACGCCGGGCAGGGCGCCGACCTCGGGGTCGACGTTGCGTGGCACGCCGAGGTCGACCACCAGGAGCGGTGCGTCGACCGACGCGAAGTCGGCCACTCGCAGCACGTGCGCCTCGGCAGCCACGGCCGTGAGGATGACGTCGGCCTCGGCCAACTCGGTCGCAACGTCGTCGAGCGCGACGGCTCGCATGGCGCAGGTGCTCGAGGACATTTGGCGAACGAGGTCCTTCGCCCGCGCCAGTGAGCGGTTGACCACGACGACCGAGCGCGGGGCGTCGGCCTCGGCGATCTCCGACAGGGCGCGGCACACGCCGAGACCCATGTCGCCCGCGCCCACGACGACCACCCGCGCGCCGCGCAGCCCGGCGCCGTCGTCACCCCGGGCGACGGTCACGGCGGCGTAGGCGAACGACGTCGTGCCTTGGGAGATGGCGGTCTCGGTGCGTACCCGCTTGCCGGTCTGCAGGGCGTGCCGGAAGAGCGCGGAGAGCACGGGCCCACACGTGCCCTCCTCCTGCGCGCGCTCGAAGGCGCGGCGCACCTGGCCCACCACCTCGGTCTCGCCGGTTACGACGGACTCGAGGCCCGACGTCACCGCGAACAGGTGGGAGGTGACGTCGTCATCGAAGCGGATGGTGGCATGGGCGGCCAGTTCCTCCTCCGAGGAACCCGACTGCTCGGACAGCACGTCGTAGATTTCGGCGACCGCGTCGTGGAAGCGGTCGACCACCGCGTAGACCTCGGTGCGCAGGCACGTCGACAGCACCACCGTTTCTTGGATGTTGCGGCGGTGGCTCAGCGTGCTGAGCATTTTGTGCAGGTCCGCATCGCCGACGGCCGCCGCCTCCAGCAGGGGCAGCGGGGCCTGCGTGTGCTCGAGCCCTATGACGACGACGGACAAAGATCCTCCCGGGTAGGGGCGCAATTGTGCCGGTGGGGCGCTCGGGGCGCCAGTCAGGCACAACGGCATCACTCTAAGGGTCACTCTCCCGGCCCGGTCCGCCGCGGGTGATGGGGCGGAACGGGCGCTAGTCGAGCTCGGGGCTGGGCGACAGCCCGACGGAGCGGAGGAGCGGGGCACGCTCGTCGGCGTTGACCACGGCCCCGGCCTGGTCCAGCTCCTCCCGGCGGGCCCGGTAGAAACCGAGCACCTGCAGCTCAATGGAGAGGTCGACGTAGCGCAGGTGCACACTCGGCGGCACGTGGAGCACTCGGGGAGCGAAGTTGAGCAGCGAGGTCACGTGCGCGCGCACCAGCAGGTCGGCCACCTGCTGGGCCGCCCAGCCCGGGGTCGTGATGACCCCGATATCGGGCCGTTCTGAGCCACGCAGCGTGGAGATTTCGTCCATGTGGTGCACGGTGATGCCCCGGATCTCCTCACCCACCACGTCCGGGTCGACGTCGAAGAGCGCGGTGACCTGGCAACCACGCGACGCGAACCCGGCCGAGTTGGTGAGCGCGCGACCGAGGTTGCCGATGCCGACGATGGCCACCGACCAGTTGGCGTCGAGCCCGAGGGCGCGGTCGATCTGCGCGATCAGGAGCTCGGGCTGGTAGCCCGAGCCGCGGGTGCCGAACGACCCCAGCAGCGAGAGGTCCTTGCGTACCTTGGCCGCGTTGACGCGCGCCAGCTCGGCCAGCTGCTCGGACGACACCGTCGACACACCCGCCCGCGCCAGCTCGGCCAGGATGCGCTGGTACACCGGCAGGCGCAGCACCGTGGCCTCCGGGATGCGCTTCGGCGGCGCCGGCGGTGCGGGCGCCTCCGATGAGTCGGAGTCGGATCTCGAGTCGCCGGTCACTGCGGATCGATGGTACCGAGGGGCGTCCCGGCGGCACCAAACGGGTGCGCTCGCCCGGCTGGCGCGGCCGCCCTACCAGGCCAGGATCAACAGCTCCCCGGCCACGACGTTGAGCCAGTGCGCGGCGGAGGCCTCGCCGGCCACCACGGCCAAATACCCATTGGCGTCGACCAGGAGGCCGAACTCGCCCGGTTTCAGGTCGCCGAAGGCGTCGACGCAGCGCAGCAGCACGCCGTCGGGCACGAGGGAGTGCGGGAGGCCGTCGAGGTACTCGCGGCCCTGATCGGTGCGCGCCGCCAGCTCGATGCTGCCGGCCTCCGGCAGCCCGGCCACCCGGGCATCAGCCACCGTCGCCGCCAGCTGCAGGTTGCCGAAGTGGTC
>DATNLP010000076.1:0-13497 GCA_035602795.1 Acidimicrobiales bacterium
AAGCGGCGGGCCGCCTCGGCCGCGGTCTCGGCGAGCATCGAGCGGAGCCTACGCGGCGCGCCCGCCGCGCCGGCGTGTCATCGTCCGCGCGTCCGTCAACGCGGTAGCCCGAGCAGGCGCTCGGCCACGATGTTGCGCTGGATCTCCGATGTGCCGCCGGCGATGGTGCCGGCGAACGAGCGCAGGTACTGCACCGGCCAGGCCCCGTCGTAGAACGAGTTCATGGCGCCCGACTCGACCTCGTCGGGGGCGAGGTGGGCCAGGTCCCACTCGGTCAGCCGGTTGGGTCCCGCCCCGTCGAGGTCGAGGCCGTCGACCCCGAGCGACTCCTGGGCCAGCAGGCAGGCCCGCTGCTCGGTCTCGCTGGTGAACAGCTTGAGGACCAGGTGCTCGGGCGGCATCTCGCCGCGGGTCGCCTTGGCGAAGCCCCGGTACCCGAGACAGCGCATGGCCGCCGTGTCGGTGGCGATGCGTCCGATCGCCTCGGCCACCCGCGGGTCGTCACCCGTCTTGGCGCCCCCGGGACCGGGGCGCTGCGCCAGCCGCACCAGGCCCTTGAGGGTCCGCTCCATTTTGGAGGTGTTCATGATCCAGAGCATCGCCCGCTCGTGGCGCAGCGACCCCTGGCTCACCGTCCAGCCGTTGTTCAGCTCGCCCAGCAGGTTCTCCGCCGGCACCTCGACGTCGCTGAAGAAGACCTCGTTGAAGTCCACGTGGTGCTGGTCGGTCAGCTCGGGCAGCGGCCGGCACGTGATGCCCGGCGTCTGCATGTCGATGATGAAGACGCTGATGCCCCGGTGCTTGGGCGCCTCAGGGTCGGTGCGCACGTAGCACATGCACCAGTCCGACTCGTGCGCCCCCGAGGTCCAGACCTTCTGCCCGTTGACAATGAACGCGTCGCCGCGCCGCTCGGCCTTGGTGGTGAGCGACGCCAGGTCGCTGCCGGCGTTGGGCTCGCTCATGCCGACGCACCAGGTGATCTCGCCCTTCAGCGTCGGGACGACGAAGCGAGCCTTCTGCTCGTCGGTGCCGAACTCGACGATGGAGGCGGCGCAGATGTTGATGCCCTGGGGGTTGAGCGAGCGCGGCGCCATGCGCTCGGCGATGACCTCGAAGTAGGCCATCTGCTCTTCGGGGGTGGCGTTGCAGCCGCCCAGCTCCGGGGGCCAGCCGGGCACCAGGTAGCCGGCCTCGAACATCTCACGCTGGAAGGTGCGCGCCCACCCGGGCAGGTGCGACGAGCTGCGCCGCGGATCGGCCTCGATTTCGTCCGCCTTCGGCAGGTGCCCGTCGAGCCACGCCTCGAAGCCGTTGCGGAACTGGGCGACCGACTCGTCGGCGGCGAGACGCATGGCCAACTATGACATGGGCGTCAGTCGGCGGGCGAGTCGTCCTCGTCGTCGCGCGGCACCGCCGTGCCCTGCTTGAAGCCGCGCCGGGCGGCGGGCAGCGCCTGGATGGCGAGCACGATCCCAAACGCCGGCTCGGTGAGCAGAATCGACCCGGCGATCTCGTCCCAGGTGGCGCCGACCTCGGCGGCCAGGCGGGCGTGCCGCTGCACGCCCCCGGGCTGGCGCGCGATGACGGTGCAGACCATGCGGATGAGCTCGTGCGTCTTGCGGTCGGGCGCGCGCAGCGAGTCGATGGAGGCCATCCAGGCGTTCTGGGCCTGCAGGACGCCCGGTGCCCACTCGTTGAGGAACTTCTCCGAGGGGAACGGCCAGATTTCCTCCTCGACGTCGTAGTCGAGCGACTCGTCGGGGTCTTCCGGACTCATGGCCCGGCATCGTACCGGCGCCCGGGGCGGACGCCTCAGGCGCCGGGCTCGGGGTCCTTGGGCTGGCCCAGGATGCGCTCGGCGATCACGTTGCGCTGCACCTCGCTCGTGCCGCCGGCGATGGTGAGGCAGCGGGTGGACAGGAAGCCCTCCTCCCAGCGCTGCGCCTTGCCGTCAAGCACGGCGCCGCCGGCGCCGTAGAGGGCCATGCCCATCTCCTGGACCCGCTGCTCGTGCTCCACGCCGAGCAGCTTGCGCACGCTCGAGCCGCTGCCCGGGTCGACGCCCGACAGCGTGGCCAGCGTGCCGCGGTGGCCGAGCAGCGCCAGCGACTGGGCTTCGGCGATGAGGTGGCCCAGGCGGACCTGGAGGGAGGCAGGCACAGACGCGCCGGAGTCGGCGCGGCGGGACACGGCCCGGATGACCGACTCGAGTCCGTTGCCGAACGACGCGCCGGACGACATGGACACGCGCTCGTTGGCCAGCGTGGTGCGCCCGATGCGCCAGCCGTCGCCGGGCGCGCCGATGACGGCGGCGTCGGGTACGAACACGTCGTCCAAGAAGACCTCGTTGAACATGGCGGCACCGGTGAGCTCGCGCAGCGGCCGGATGTCGATGCCCTCCGCGCGCATGTCCACGACGAAGTAGGTGATGCCGGCGTGCTTGGGCACCGACGGGTCGGTGCGGGCCAGGCAGATGCCGAAGTCCGCGATCTGGGCCAGCGACGTCCACACCTTCTGCCCGTTGAGCACGTAGCCGCCCGCGACCCGCTCCGCCCGGGTGCTGAGCGCGGCCAGGTCGGAACCGGCGCCCGGCTCGCTGAAGAGCTGGCACCAGCCGAGCCGGCCCAGCAGCGTCGGGCGGACCCAGCGCTCCTGCTGCTCGGCCGTGCCGTGGGCGATGAGGGTGGGCAGCGCCCAGGCGCCCACGGCCAGGTGCGGGCGGGCCACGCCGGCCTCCGCCAGCTCCTCGTCGATGACGAGCTGCTCGAGGGGCGACGCGCCTCGGCCCCAGGGCGGGGGCCAGTGAGCCATGATGAGCCCCGCCTCGGCCAGCGCGGCGCGCTGCTGCACACCGGAGGGGTCGCCGGCGCCGGAAACCTTCACGCCGGCCACGACGTCGCGGATCTCGGCCCGGTAGGCCTCGGCCTCCTCGGGCAGGTCGGACATGAGGTTGCGCCGGGCGCCGTGCACGGCCAGCGCGGCCACCTCCTGCTCGAGCGCGCCGGGGTCACCACCCGCCAGCAGTTGCAGGTTAGCCATGGCGCGCTTGAGGTAGAAGTGCGCGTCGTGCTCCCACGTGAAGCCGATGCCGCCGAGCGTCTGGATGCACTGCTTGGTGCAGTGCGCGGCCGCTTCGAGCGCCACGGCGCCGGCGATGCGCGCGCTGAGATCGCGCGTCGCCTCCGTCTCCGCCTCGGCGTCCTCGCTCCAGACGGCCGCGGCGTCCCACGCCACCGCGGCGCACTGCTCCACGGAAACCAGCATGTCGGCCAGCGCGTGCTTGACCGCCTGGAACTGCCCGATGGGCCGGCCGAACTGGACGCGCACCTTGGCGTAGTCCGACGCCGTGCTCAGGCACCAGCGGGCGATGCCGGCGCTCTCGGCCGCCGCCAGCACCAGGGCCAGGTCACGCACGTCCACGTCGGGCACCGCGACGAGCTGATCGACGGGCAGCACGAACGCGTCGCCGGTGATCTCGAGCTGCCCGAGGGCGCGGGTGCCGTCGAGGGCCGGCAGCGCCGTCACCGTCACCGCGTCGCCCAGCTGCGCGCGGTCGAGCAGCCACCACGTCGTGCCGTCCTCCCCTCGGTCGAGCGGGACGAGCACCAGGCGGGCCGTCGGGAGGCCGAGCACCGGGCGGAGGGTGCCGCTGAGGACGAGCCGGCCACCACCACCGTCGGTGGGTCGCAGCGGCTCCGCGCCAACCGCCACCGCCGCCGTCACGGTGCCGTCGGCCAGGCCGGGCAGGTAGGCGGCGCGCGCCCGCTCGTCGGGGTGGCGGACCAGGGCGGCCGACACCAGCAGCGTCGGCAGCAGCGGGCCGGGGAACAGCGCGTGGCCGAGCTCTTCGACCACCACGGCGGTCTCGGCCAGGGTGAAGCCCTGCCCGCCGTACGCCTCGGGCACGTGCAGGCCGAGCCAGCCCTGGGCGGCCATCTGCTGCCACACGTCCCGCAGTGCCCGCCCGTCCTCGTACCCGTCCTCGTCGCCTCCGCCGCCAGGCGCGGCACCCGGCGCCGGCGCCGCCTCGGCCACGCGGCGCGGCACCTCGGGCGGGCAGTGCGCCTGCAGCCAGCGCTCCGCCGTGCGGCGCAGCGACTCGTGCTCTTCGGTGACGGCGATGGGCACTAGCGCCGCTCCTCGAGCGGCACCTCGACGCCCTCGCGCCACAGAGAGATGGCGCCCACCGGGCACCCCTGGGCGGCGATGCGCACCCGTTCCTCGTCGCTGACCGCCTGGTCGAGCACGACCGCGTGCCCCGCGTCGGCCAGGTCGAAGGTCTCGGGCGCCCAGAACATGCAGTTGCCCGAGCCCATGCAGCGCTCGACGTCGATGCGGATCTCGAACGGCTGTGACTCCGTCCCCTCACTCACGGCACTCCCTCCACTCCCCGGCTTCCCTCGCCCTCGGCCCTCGCCCCGCCCGCCTACGCCGCCGACCGCAGGACGAGCGCGCTCGTGGGCACGCCCTCGCCGGAGGTGACCAGGCAGGTGCGCGCACCGGGCACCTGGCTGGTCGAGGTGCCCCGCAACTGGCGCACACCCTCGGTGACGAGGTTGAAACCGTGCACATAGGCCTCGGACAGCCCGCCGCCCGAGGTGTTGGTGGGCAGCGCCCCGGTGTCCCAGCGCAGGTTCCCGTCCGCTACGAAATCAGCCGCCTCGCCGCGCCCGCAGAAGCCGTAACCCTCGAGCGAGAGCAAGATGAGCGGCGTGAAGGCGTCGTAGATCTGGGCCACGTCGATGTCGGCCGGCCCGAGCTCGGACTGTGACCACAGCTTGGCCGCCGCCACCCAGGCCGGCCCGGTCAGCGGGTCGTCGCAGTAGTAATTGACCATCGACTCGTGCTGGCGGTGCAGCCCCTGCCCGAACGCGTGCACCAGAGCCGGCGGGTGCGGGCAGTCCCGGGCCCGCTCGGCCGAGACCAGGACGGCGGCCAGCGCGCCGTCGGTCTCGAGGCAGTTGTCGAAGAGGCAGAGCGGCTCACTGATGTAGCGGGCGTCCATGTAGTCGTCAAGCGTCATCGTCTTCTCGTACATCAGCGCTGCCGGGTTGCGGTTGGCGTGGGCCCGCGCCGCCATGGCCACCTCGGCCAGGCTCTCGCGGCCGCCCCCGTACTCGTAGGCGTAGCGCCGGGCCAGCATGGCCACCTCGTCCACCGGGCGCAGCAGGCCGAACGGCCGCGTCCACTGCGCCTGGATGGGCAGCCGCGACGGCGCCACGGCCCACGGCCGCGACGACCGGGCCCCCCGCTTGCGGGAGCGCCAGGCCACCACCACGTCGGCCTGGCCGGTGGCGATGGCCATGGCGGCGTGCCCGATGGTGGCGCAGCCGGCGCCGCCGCCGTAGCCGACCTGGGAGAAGTAGGTGACGTCGCCGGCCCCGATCGTCTTGGCCAGCGTGACCTCGTCGGTCGTCTCCATGGTGAACGACGACAGGCCGTCCACTTCCGACGGGGCGATGCCGGCGTCACGCAGGGCGGCCACCACCGCCTCGGCGGCCAGCTGGGGCTCGGGCCGGTCGATCGACTTGGCGAACTCGGTCTGCCCGATCCCCACAATGGCGGCGGCGTCGCGCAGCGGGTTGGAGGGTGCCATCGACGCCTACGTCGCTCGGGGCTGAAGACAGGCGATGGCCATCGGCCCGAAACCTAGTGGAACACCACCGGCAGCGAGAGCGGCGACCGGAAGGCGAGCCCCTCGATGTGGGGCGGCGCCGCGTCCGGGTCGAGCGTGAACGGCCCGAGCCGGTCGAACAGCGTGTTGATGGCCACGCGCGACTCCATGCGGGCCAGATGCATGCCGAGGCAGACGTGGACGCCGAAGCCGAAGCCGACGTGCTGGCGCTGCTCGCGGAACATGTCGTAGCGGTCCGGGTCGGTGTACTTGCGCTCGTCACGGTTGGCGGCGCCGATGAGCAGTGCGATGTCCGCCCCCTGCTCGATCGCCACCCCGGCCAGCTCGGCGTCGCGTGCCGCCCGCCGCAAGATGAGCGTCACCGGCGGCTCCCAACGCACCGTCTCCTCGAAGGCCTGCTGAAAGAGGTCGCGGTTCTGGTAGAGGGCGTCGAACTGAGCCCGGTCGTTGAGCAGCGCGAAGAGCAGGCTGCCCGTGGCCCGGTAGGTCGTCTCGACACCGGCCGGCAACAGCAGCCGCAGGAACGAGTAGATCTCCTCGTCGCTGAGGTGCTCGCCCTCGACCTCGGCCCGTACGAGATCGCTGATGAGGTCGTCGCCCGGGCTGGCCCGGCGCTCGGCCATGACCTCGGCGAAGTAGTCCCGCAGGGCAGCCGAGGCGGCCATGCCGCGGTCCCAGTTGGCGGCGACGCTGGTGAGCTCGAGGGCCCAACGCTGGAAGCGCGGGTAGTCCTCGCGGGGCAGCCCGAGGATGCGGGCGATGACCTGAACCGGGAAGTTGAACGTCACCGTGCGCACCAGGTCGGTACGTCCGTCGTCGATGAAGGAGTCGATGAGCTCGTTCACCACGACGGCGACCAGATCCTCCTCCCAGCGCTCGAGCATCTTGGAGCGGAAGCTCGACGCCACGAGCGCCCGGATGGCGCGGTGCTCGGGCTCGTCCATCTCCAGGATGGTGCGGCCCATGACCATGCCCATGACGTCCGTGTAGACGCAGGACGAGAACGTCTCGTTGTCCCGCAGCACCTGGACCACCTCGTCGAAGCCGAACACGGTGACCGGTGGGGGCCTCGAGGGGTCGAGCGGGTCGGCGCCCTCGCCCAGGTCGATGGGCCCGGTGTGCACGGGCGACTCCCGGCACATCTCGTGCAGCCGGGGGTAGGGATCGCGGATGGTCCCGCCGACCACGTCCTTCAATTCGTAGGGGTCGAACGGCATTGCCGTCGAGTCCGCCGTCTCGGTTCCTGGCATCTGGTCCGCGTACCCCCTAGGTTGGGTGTTGGCCGGGGTGGTCTATGACTCCCGTGTCATATATAGCAAAACGAACGTTCGGGAGGCTACCCGGAGGGGTGCCCGGTTTCAGCGTTCAGTGAAAGTTGCTGTGAGCTGGATGTTCCGGAGCGGTTGGAGCCGGGCGTCCGTTGGAGGGAAACCCCAGATTGCCCGGGGTCGTCGGAGCGGCGGGGCTAAGCCGAGAGGGAGAAGAGGAGGGCGGAGGGTTGCCAGGCGGAGTGGAACTTGGGGGAGGAACGGAGTGCGGACCGTTGTCAGGCCGCGAATTCAGACGCACGACATGGCGCCGGCAGCCATGAAGAACCTCGATTCCGGTGCCGCCGGTCGCCGCGATGCGAGCGGCACACCGTCCACCGCCGCCGACACACCCGGGGAGGGCTCGGCCACCCGTCGCCGCATCTTGCAGATCGCCCTCTCGCTGATGGCCCAGCGCGGCGTCGACGGCACCAGCATGCGCGACCTGGCCTCGGCGGCCGGCCTCAACGTGGCCTCGCTCTACCACTACTTCCCCTCCAAGCGTGATCTCCTCGAAGCCGTGCTCGTCGAGCAAGGCTTCCTCCCGGTGCGCGTCGTCCACCCGGTGCCCGACACCGAGGAGCTGGGCGGGTCGCCCCTGGCGGGGTTGCTGGCCGACATCATGTTGTCGCTGTTCCAGGTCGACGACTTCGTCCGCCTCATGACCGGCGAGGCCATGCGGGGCGACGAGACGGCGCGCGCCGTGGGGCTCGACCTCTTCTCCACGTTCCAGGTGTCGATTGAGGAGTGGATCTCCAAGAACCGGCCCGACCTGGCCGAGCGCTCGGGGGCCCCCGAGATGGCGCGCTTCCTCTGCGCCATGGTGGTCGGGCTGTTCGTGGAGCATGCCGCCGGCGTGATCTCCGAGGAGGCGGATGACCTCACCGCCCTGGCCGTGCAGCGGGCCAAGGAGGCGGCCTCCATTCTGCGGCCGCCGGACTGAGGCTGGCCGTCGTCCGTGCCGCCTGATCCCGGTTCGCCGCCGACGGCCGTGACCTCGGCGTCGTTCTCGGTCCCGGCCGAGACCGTGTGGCGCTACCGGCTCGACTTCTCCAACCTGCCGGAGTACAACCCCGACGTCTCGGGCGTGACGCGCACGGGCGACGGCGATCCGGGCGGCGTCGGCGGCGTGCTCGGGGCCGGCGCCCGCTACTCGTTCCGATTGGCCGATGCCCGTGCCCCCGGCGGCAGTCAGGGGGTCGAACTGTGGCTGGTCGACGCGGTCGAGCCGACGATGGTGTCTGCCGGCATGATCGGGGGGACCGAGGCCTACGAGGAGTTCGTCGTGCGGCCCGGCGACGGCGACGGCGACGGGTGTGAGGCGACGCTGACCCTGTGGGTCGCCCTGCCCTCTGACTTGCCGGACGACGTGCGCGCCGCGGCAGCAGCCGGCAGCCTCGAGCAGATCGCCAAGGAGCTGCGGCTCATGAAGGAGATTCTCGAGGCCCGTTGAGGGCGCTGGCGCGCGGCGAGAGGTCATCGGGGGATACCCGATGTGAGCACGCCGGTGTGACTCGGGCAGCTCGGCCCGTCGGCCCACCCGGATCGCGTGTCGCCATGAGGATCGCGTGTCGCCATGAGGACGGGCGTCCCGGGTGCCGGTCCCGGGTACCGAGGTCCGGGGTCCGGGGTCCGGGGGTGAGCGTTTTCTCATGAGACCGTCGACGCCGGCGCCTCCTCTCCGAGTTCGAGTTCGTCGAAGCAGCCGCACGTGAGCGCCTGCCCGTCGCAACGGGGGCACTGCTCGAGATCACAGCCGTGGTGGTGCACGCCGCCCCGAGGCGTGTTGCAGTCGCCGCAGCGGGTGGTGGGCTGCATGAACCACGAGCGCGACTCCTCGCCCCATCTGATCGGGTCGTAGAGCTCCCCACTGATCTTCAGGGGGTGGCCATTGCAGCTGACTCCGTCCTTCATCTCGTTGTCGCAGAACGTGCAGATGGCCATGGGCCGCCCTCCAATCTGTCGTTGTCATCGGTGAACGGTCGGGCGTCGTGGACGTGTGTTGCGGTTTTTTTTGCTGCGGGTCGGGTGGGGTGTCGTGCGCACTCGGTGTGGCGTGGTGAGTTGTGGCGGCGTGAGTTGTGACGCGGCGATGTCGTCGTGAAGAGACAACGAGCGTCACACCCTTCTGCTTTGATGTGAACCATGGGAGTCGAGGCCTTGGCCGAGGCCATCAACGGATTGATCGACGAAGGGGTCGAGGCGCACGCCGACGAAGAGTCGGTCAAGTCTCTGGTGCTCCAGATGACGCGCTTGGACTCGCTGACGACCAAGGCCATTGGCGCCTACGACACCTCGGGTGATTGGGCCCTGCACGGGGCCAAGACGTGTGGATCCTGGTTGAGCGTGGCCTGCCGACTGCCGAGAGCGGCCGCAGGACGCATGGTGCGCCGGGCCCGTCACCTTCGACAGCTGCCGGTCGTGAGTCAGGCCTTCGAGGACGGAGAGATCACGCCCGACCACGTGGACGCCTTCGTGAGGATGCGCCGAGCGGACACCGAGGAACTCATGGCGCGCGACGAGGCCATGCTGGTGAAGCAAGCCAAGCGGCTCCGCTTCGACCAGTTCGTCCGGGCGCTGGCCTATTGGGACCAGCTGGCCGACCCCGATGGGAGCGACGAAGCGGCAGAGGAGCGGCGGGCACGCCGTGACGTCTACCTGCAGCCCTCGATCTCGGGCATGTATCTCGGTCAGATGACCCTCGACCCGGTGTCGGGCGCCATCGTGTCCGGGGAGCTCGAACGCATCGAGTCGGAGTTCTTCAAGGCGGACTGGGCCAGGGCGAAGGAAGAGCTCGGCCGTGAACCGACGGTAGCCGAGCTCTGGCGCACCTCGGCCCAGCGACGGGCCGACGCCCTGGTCGAGATGGCCACGCGGTCGGCCGTGGTTCGACCCGAGGGCCGGCGCCCCGCTCCCCTGTTCAGCGTGCTCGTCGACTGGCCGACCCTCTCCGGCCGCATCCTCGAGCTTGCCGATGGCGTCGTCGTCTCCCCGAGCGACGTGGTCGACTGGTTGAGCGTGGCCGACCTCGAACGTGCCGTGATGGAGCCTTCCGGACGGGTCGAGATCTCGCCCACTCGACGCCTGTTCTCGGGTGCCACCCGGCGAGCCTTGGAGCTCCGTGACCGCGAGTGTGCACACCCCTTCTGTGACACTCCGGCCGATCTGTGCCAGGCGGACCATATCGATCCGTTCTCGCACGGCGGCATCACCACGCAGGAAAACGGACGCCTCCTGTGCGGATTCCACAACCGCCTCCGCAACCACGATCCACCGACGCAGGACGAGTAGGCAGGGGGCCGGGGGGCAAATGGAGTTGGAGGATGGCGGCGCTTTGGCGCGCCCGCGCGCCTGCGTTTCTGCGCGTCTGAAAGCTCAGATTATTCAATGCGTTGTTCGCCTGATGACTTAAGGTACCGAGAGAGTGGCCGATATTTGCGTCTGCGGCGAAGGAGACCATCGGACGATGAGGCCACAAAAGAGGCGGCTTGCTGTGGTTCGACACTTGGCGGTCGTGCTGGCCGGAGTCACTGCAGTGGTGATGCTGGTGTCAGCCATCGCCGCCGGACCCGTGGCGGCCGCTGGTCGCAACGGCGGCCAGCGGGTGACCGACAGCAAGGACGGCTTCAGCCTCGTCCTGCCCTCCGACTGGACCCAGGTGTCGCTGAGCGGCAGTGACATCGGAGCCATCATCGGCAGCGCATCGAAGGTGGCGAGCCTCAACCAGACGGCGTTATCAGATGCCGAGGGCGCAGCGAAGCAGGGCCTGAAATTCTTCGCGCTGTCATCCCAGAGCGAGGATGGTGGTGCCTTCGACCCGAACGTCAACGTCGGCGTCTACCAGGGCACGACGTCGACCTCGTTGCTCGATGCCCAGATCAAGCTGCAACTTGCCGAGTTGGGCGCCAAGCAGGTCGCGACCCGCAAGGTGCACTTTCCCATCGGCACGGTGATCGAGGGTAGCTACTCGGTGCCGTCGCAGTCGATCGGCAAGCTCTACGGCACGCAGGTCTACGCAATGCACAACGGCAGGACCTACATCATCACCTTCAGCACGGCCGACCCGTCATACCTGGCCAAGACCGTGGCGACGATCATGCCGACGTGGCGCTTCACGAGCGGCTGAGCTGAACCCCGGTCGAATGGCCGGCGGGTTGGCCGCGCAGGGTCGCGAGCTGCGGCTCGGCAGGTGGTCCGTGGGTGTGTTGGACGGTGGGTCGGTGGATCCGTGGCTTCGGCAGGTCAGTGCGTGTACTGCGCATCGGCGTCGGTCAGCCGCTCGGCCAGGTTCGCCAACATCTTCAACCCGATGTTCGGCGTGGTCATGAGCAAGGCCCGGAACTCCCGGGCATCGAACACCAGCAGCTCCAAGTGCGACACGGCCACCACGTCCGCCGTGCGGATGCCGCCATAGAGAAGAGCAAGCTCACCGAAGTAGTTGCCGGCCCTGAACCGCTTCACCTCGTTCTTCCCTACCCGGCACGCGGCTGTACCCTCGAGCACGAGGAAGAACTCGCGGCCAGGCGTGCCCCGTTTGGTCATGATGGTGCCGGGATCGGCTGCGACCGGTGTGCCCAGCTGGGCGATGGACCGCAGCTCCCCCTGCGTACAACCCGAGAAGAGGGGCACCGCGCCCAAGAGCTCGAGTTGGTGCTTTGGGATCCGACTGCGCATGTGACCGCCTCTCCAGGGTGGTACCGCCGGTCTTCGTCAGCGGGAGCGTAGCTCCCGGCTCCGATGGTGTCTCGGAGAGCTTCTCTGCTCGTGCTCCGGCTCCGGCTCCGGCTCTGGCTCTGGCTCTGGGTGCCGGGCGATAGACGAACCGGACCGCTCCCGCTACTCGCCCGCCCGCAACCGCTGCCGCAGGACGAACTTCTGCACCTTGCCCGACGGCGTTCGCGGCAGCTCGTCGACGACGCGCAACTCCTCCGGCCACTTCTGGCGGGCCAGGCCGGCGGCGGAGAGATGCGCTCGCACGGACTCGAGGTCGGGCGGCTCGCTGTCGGGCTGCATGCGGAAGAAGGCACAGCCGTGCTCTCCCAGCCGCTCGTCCGGGGCGGCCACGACGGCAACCTCGGCCACGCCCTTCATATGGGCCAGCAGCTGCTCCACCTCCGCTGCGCTGACGTTCTCGCCGCCACGGATGATGATGTCCTTCACCCGGTCGGTGATGGTGAGGTAGCCCTCGGCGTCGATAACGCCGACGTCGCCGGTGCGGAACCATCCGTCGGCGTCGATGGCCTCCGCGGACAGCTTCGGGTCGGTGTAGCCGGCGAAGCGGTCGGGACCGCGGCTCAGAATCTCGCCCGCCTCGCCGATGCCGACGTCGTTGCCGTCCTCGTCGACGGTGCGGATCTCGACCCACTCGAGGGGGCACCCGTCGGTGTGGATGCGCTTCTCCCGGGGGGCCTCGTGGGCCGAACCGGTCACAGAAGGATGCTCGGTGCAGCCGTAGGAGCGCACGAGCGAAATTCCCAGTTCGTCGGCCCGCTCCGCCACCGCGTCGGGGATGGGCGAGCCGCCCAGGCCGATGTAGTGCATCAGCTTCACGTGCTCTGGCCCGAAGCCCGGGCTGTCCAGCAGGCTGGTGAAGAAGTAGGTCGACCCGCTCCCGGCGGAGATCTGCTCCTCGACCATGGCCTTGAGGACGGTGGGCGGGTCCCACCCGTCGATCAGGTACAGGGGGCGGCCGCCCACCAGCGGGCACAGCAGGCCGCCGAGCATGCCGATGGCGTGGCCGACCGGCGCGCCGACGAGGGCGGGACGGTCCCGCGACGCCTGGTGGCCCGACAGCTGGCGCACCTCGCAGCCGAGGGTGCGGTGCGTGTGGACCACGCCCTTGGGATCCGCGGTGGTGCCCGAGGTGTAGGCGATCAGCGCGGGCCCGTCGGGGTCGACGGCGACGGGGCCGTCGATCGGCTCGGAACGGCGCACATCTTCGAAGGAGAGCTGGCCCGGACCCAGGTCCGCCTCGTCGTCAGCACCTACGACGATGACGTGATCGAGGTCGGTCAGGCCGTCGCGGATCGTGGCCAACTCGGACAGGTAGTCGCGCTGTCCAATGCGGGACACGATGATGAGGGCGCGGGCCCGGCTCTGGCGCAGGATAAAGCCGACCTCTTTGGGACCGTAGAAGTGGACGATCGGCACCAGGGTCACGCCGAGCATGGCGTTGGCGTAGAAGGTGACGGCCGCCTCGACCCAGTTGGGTAGCTGGAAGGCCACCACGTCTCCGGGTCCGAGCCCGAGGGCGCGCAGGCCTCCCGCCACCCGGAGCGCCTCCTCGTAGACGTCGCCGACAGTGCCGAGGTGGGGGTGGGTGGGCGACCAGATACGGATGCGGCGGGTCGGGTCCTGGTGCAGGGCGTCGCGCAGGAATTGCCCGAGTGACCGGTCGTCCCACGCCCCTTCGGCCATGTAGCGCTCGGCCAGGTCGGATGGCATCGGGCGCAGGCCGAACTCGGAGCCGGAGGTGGAGCTTGGGGCGGAGCCGGAAGTGGATTCGGCTGCAGCCATCACGCCGGCTCGTCGATGAACAGCCCCGCCAGCCGATGC
>DATNLP010000089.1:0-2248 GCA_035602795.1 Acidimicrobiales bacterium
TGACCCTCGAGGTGGCCGAGGCCGTCGCCGACGGTCCGCAAGCCGACGTGATCATCGCCCGCTCCTACGCGCCCGAGGCGCTCGAGCGTCTCATTGGCCGCCGCAAGGCCACCCGGCTGCTTTCGGGACCGGCCCCGGAGCCTGCGACGCGACAATTGCGCAGTCTCGGCGCCAGCGTCCTCGTGCAGGACGTCGACCGCTTCGTCTCGCCCCGCACCGAGTGGCGCGCCGTTACCAAGCGCCAGCCCTCCGAGGAGGAGTGGCGGGACCTCGTCCTGGCCTGGCGCGTGTGCGGGCGCACGACGTCCAACGCCATCGCCGTCGTCACCAACGGCCAGGCCGTCGGCGTCGGGGCCGGCCAGCAGTCGCGCGTCGTGGCGGCCGAGATCGCCGTGCAGAAGGCGGGGGAGCGGGCCAAGGGCGGCGCTGGCGCCAGCGACGCCTTCTTCCCCTTCGCCGACGGGCTGCTGGTCTTGGCCGACGCCGGCGTCACCGCCGTTGTCCAGCCAGGGGGGTCGGTGAAGGACCAGGAAGTCATCGACGCCGCCGACCAGGCCGGACTCGCCATGGTCATGACCGGCGAGCGCCACTTCAAGCACTGATGAGTGCCATCCTGCTCGACGGCGAGCCCGTCGCCGCCCGCATGAACGCCGAGGTGGCTGACCGCGTGGCCCAGCTGGCCGCCGAGGGAGTCCACGTCGGCCTCGGCACCATTCTCGTCGGCGACGACGCGCCGAGCGCGCGCTACGTCGCCATGAAGCACGAGGACTGCTCTGAGCTCGGGATCTACTCGGTCGGCGAGCACCTGCCCGAGACCGCCACCCAGCAAGAAGTGCTCGACGTCATCGCCCGCTTCAACGCCGACCCCAAGGTGAGCGCCTACCTCGTGCAGCTCCCGCTCCCCGCCGGCCTCGACGAGGAGCAGGCGCTCCTCGCCGTCGACCCGGCCAAGGACGTCGACGGCCTGCATCCGGTCAACCTCGGCCGCCTCGTCCTGGGCACACCCGGCCAGCTGCCGTGCACGCCCGCTGGCATCGTCGAGTTGCTCCACGCGTACGACGTCCCCGTCGAGGGGCAACACGTCGTCATCATCGGCCGCGGCGTGACCATCGGCCGCCCGCTGGCCAACCTCCTGACCCTCAAGCGCCCCGGCCTCAACGCCGCCGTGTCGGCCGTACACACCGGCGTCTCCGCCGAGAAGTTGGCGGTCCTCACCCGCACGGCCGACATCGTCGTCGCCGCGGCTGGCCGCCCCCACCTGCTCATGCCCGACATGGTCAAGCCCGGTGCCGCCGTGGTCTCCGCCGGCACGACGTTTGAGGGAAAGAAGTTGATCCCTGACGCGCACCCAGACGTGGCCGAGGTGGCCGGGTGGATCACGCCCCGGCTCGGGGGAGTGGGACCCATGACCCGTGCCATGCTGTATCGCAACGCGCTGCGGGCAGCCGAGCTGGCCGCGAAGTGACAACACAGCTTGCAACGACGAGGAGGGCGAGGCGGTGAGTGAGAGGGAGTACGACGAGCGCCCGTGGGGCAATTACACAGTGCTCGACGACGACGCCCCCGATCACAAGGTGAAGCGCATCGTGGTACATCCCGGCAAGCGACTCAGCTACCAGCGGCACGCCAAGCGAGCCGAGCACTGGTTCATCGTGGCCGGACAGGCGACGGTGACGCTCGACGGCAAGCAGACAGAGCTCCACGCGGGGGAGTCCATCGACATCCCAGTGGAGGGCGCACACCGGATCGCCAACGAGGGTGACTCCGACATGGTCTTCATCGAGGTGCAGCACGGGACGTACTTCGGCGAGGACGACATCGTCCGGCTCGAGGACGACTACGGCCGGCTGACCTCGTCGTGACGCGCATCGTCGAGCTTTTGGCGGCGGGGCCGACTTATTCCTTCGAGTTCTTCCCGCCGAAGAACGACAAGGAGCTCACCACCCTCGCTCGGACCATCGGCGAACTGCAGCCGCTCGAGCCGTCGTTCGTGTCGGTCACCTACCGTGGCGGTGCCGAGTCGCGCCAACGCACCTTCGACGTGGTGTCGGGCATGCTGCATACGACGCGGCTCAACCCGATGGCGCACCTCATTTGCGTCGCTCACACCCGGCTCGAACTGGCCGACATCCTCGTGTCGCTTCGGAAGGCCGGCGTCGAGAACCTGATGGCGCTCGGGGGCGACCCGCCCGAGGACCCGAGCGCCGGCCCAGGTGAGCTGGCCTACGCCAGCGAGTTGGTGGAACTG
>DATNLP010000114.1:0-9546 GCA_035602795.1 Acidimicrobiales bacterium
CGGCGCCGAGTGCCTCGGCGATCAGGAGGTCGGCCTCGTGGTAGATCCGGGACAGCCGGTGGCCCGAGGGCGTTACGCTCCAGCCCTCCAGATACCCCATCCCCTCCAGAACGGCGACTCGGTGCTCCAGCTGCTGCAGGAGCAGGTCCGGTGTGCGGGCCTGCCACTGGGCGAAGGAGCGCTGCAGCACGGCACCGGCCGTCTCCCGGTCGAAGCGGGAGACAAGGTTGACCGCGAGGTTGTAGGTGGGCCGGAAGGCCGAGCGCAGGTCCGGCGGTTGGGCCGCCGCCACCCGCGCCGCCTCGCCGAAGGTGATCTCGCCGGACCAGGCCACCACGGCGTGTCCCTCGTCGTCCAGGCCCCGCCGGCCGGCCCGGCCGGTCAGCTGGAGATACTCCCCCGAGGTGAGCGTGGCCCGGCCCGCGCCGCCGTACTTCGAGAACCGCTCGATGACCACCGAGCGCGCCGGCATGTTGATGCCGAGGGAGAGCGTCTCGGTGGCGAAGACGACCTTGAGCAGCCCGGCCGCGAAGCACTCCTCGACCGTCTCGCGGAACACCGGCACCAGGCCGGCATGGTGCGCCGCCACACCCCGCTCCAGGCCCTCGAGCCACTCGTCGTAGCCGAGGACGCGCAGGTCCTCGTCGCCCAGTGGATCGACCCGGCGCTCCGCGATCTGGCGTATGGCCGATCGCTCGGCCGCGTCCGTCAGGCGGACCCCGTCGCGCACGACCTGACGCACGGCGTCGTCGCAGGCGGCGCGGCTGAAGATGAAGACGATGGCGGGCAGCATCTCGCGCTGGCCGAGCTCCTCGACCATCTCGGTGCGCAGTGGGGCCCGGTAGGGCAGGCGGGGGCCCCTCCCCCGGTGGTGCCAGTGGGCGGGCCGGCCCTGCAGTGCCCGGCGCACCGCCTGGTCGATGCGCAGGCCCTCTTCGCCGGGCTTCCCCCCGCTCGAGAGCAACGGGCACAGCAGCGTCTCGGAGTCCTCCCGCCGGTGGACCGCGAAGTGGTGCCGCAGCACGATGGGCCGCTGCCGCTCCACGATGACGGCGGTGTCCCCCCGCACCGAGTGCAGCCAGCCGCCCAGCTCGTCCGCGTTGTTGACCGTGGCCGACAGGCAGACGAAGCGGACCTCACCCGGGCAGAGCACCAGCACCTCCTCCCACACGCCGCCCCGGTAGGGGTCCTGAAGGAAGTGCACCTCGTCCAGGACGACCGTGTGCAGCCCTTCGAGCAGGTCGGAACCGGCCAGGAGCATGTTGCGCAGCACCTCGGTCGTCATGACCACGACGGGCGCCCGCGGCCGCAGCGTCGTGTCGCCCGTGAGCAGCCCGACGTGGTCCTCGCCGTAGGAGGCCGCCAGCTCCCCGTACTTCTGGTTGGACAGCGCCTTCAGCGGCGTGGTGTAGAACGCCTTGCCCCGGGCGCCCAGGGCGCGGTGGACGGCGTACGCGGCGACGAGCGTCTTGCCGGAGCCGGTGGGGGCCGACACCAGCACGGACTGGCCGGCGTCGAGGGCCCGGAACGCGTCGTGCTGGAAGTCGTCGAGGGCGAAGGGCAGGTTGGCCTCGAAGTCCGCCGCCCCGCCCGCTTCCCGGACGGGCCAAGGAAAGGCGGTCAACGGCCGAACAGCTTCCCGATCCCGATGGAGACGAAGTAGAAGAAGATGAGCGGCACGGCGAGGGCGAGCATGGAGAACGGGTCGGAGCTCGGCGTGAACACGGCCGCCACCACCACGATGATGATGACGGCCCAGCGCCACGCCCGCAGCAGGCGGGCCGGTGAGACGACGCGCGCCAGCTCCAACGAGACGAGCACCACCGGGAACTCGAAGGTGAGGCCGAACAGGGCCATCATCAGCAGAATGAGGCCCAGGTAGGGAATGGGGTCGTAGATCTGGACCAGATCGGGCCCACCCACCGACTTCAGCCAGCCCAGGGCGTGCGGCAGGGTGAAGTAGGCCGTCGCCGCGCCGAGGAGGAACAGCGTGAACGAGCTGAGCACGAAGGGGATGGCGTAGCGGCGCTCGGCCGCCCGCAGGCCGGGCGTGATGAAGCGCCAGACCTGGTACAGGATCACGGGCGAGGCCAGCACGAGGCCGCCGAAGGCGGCGATCTTGACCCGCAGCGTCAGCCCGTCGAGGGGCGACGTGACGAAGAGGTTGCACTGGCCGCCGCCCGACACCAGCACCGAGCCGGACGTACCCGTCCGCTGCCGGGTGGACGCGTTCACGTCGCAGAGCGGGCGCAGAAGGACGTGCAGGATGGGCTCGTAGAGGAAGACGGCGACGGTGGCGGCCACCACGAAGGCCACCACGCACACCATCACCCGGTAGCGCAGCTCCGTCAGGTGCTCGCTGAGCGTCATGTTGTCCGGCGACGGGCGGCTCTTGCGTTTGGCCGAGAAGGGGAGGCTCACCACGGTCGTCGCCGCTCAGTTGAGGGTGGGGTCGCCGGGTGCGATGACCTCGGGCGAGGGCGCGGGCGAGGGCGACGACGGCCTCGGCGCCGGCCTCGTGGCGGCGGGAGCGGGAGCGGGCGCCCCGGGCTCGCCCCCCTCCGCGACCGCGTCCGCCCCGCTCGTGACAGCATCGGGCGTCGGCCCAGGCCCGTCCGCCACGGGTCCGTCGCCCGCCACCGCGTCCGGCAGGCTGCCGCTGTTGCCGTTGCTCCCGACCTCACCTTCGACCACGGCCCACGCCCCGGTCCCGTTGCCCTCGGTCCCGTTGCCCTCGGTCCCGGGCCCCGCCACGTCCCCCGCCCCGTCCACGGCCCCGTTGGCCTCCGTCCCGCTCCGGTCGCCGTCGCCGTCGCTCATCGACGAGAGCTTGTTGAGCAGCGCCGAGGGCGACCGGGCCAGCCGGGCGATCTCGTGGGAGGGCGGCAGGTCGGGCATGGTGCTGCGGACCTCGGTCTCCATGCGGTGGCGGAACTCGTTGAAGGAGCGCCAGGCCGCGCCCACCTGCCGGGCCACCTGGGGCAGGCGGTCAGGGCCGAGGAGGATGATGGCGACCACGGCGATCACCAGGAGTTTGGCCGGGTCGAGGTTCAACATCTGCTCTCACTTTACGGCGCCGCTACAGCGACTGGATGAGCCGCTCCACCCGCTCGTCGTGCGACTTGAACGGGTCCTTGAGCAGGACCGTGCGTTGGGCCTGGTCGTTCAGCTTCAGGTGGACCCAGTCCACCGTGAAGTCGCGGCGCCGCTCCTTGGCCCGCTTCACGAAGGCGCCGCGCAGACGGGCCCGGGTCGTCTCGGGCGGCTTGGTCATGGCCTCGGTGATGGCCTCGTCGGTACAGGTCCGCTCCATTTCGTCGCGCTGCTGCAGCTTGTAGAAGAGGCCGCGGCTCCGGTCGACGTCGTGGTACATCAGGTCGATCATGGCGACCTTGGGGTGCGACAGCGAAATGTCGTGGCGCGCCCGCATCTGCTCGACCAGGCGGTACTTGGCCACCCAGTCGCACTCGCGCCACAGCGACGTGGGGTCCGCCTCCAGGCCCTTCAGGCAGTACTGCCACATGTCGAGCGCCTTGTCCTCCTCGGGTGAGAGGCCCCGCCGCTCGCGGAACTTCAGCGCCCGCTCCAGGTACTCGATCTGAATGTCGAGCGCCCGCATCTCGCGCCCGTTGGCCAGGCGGACCCGCCGCTGGCAGGTGATGTCGTGGCTGATCTCGCGGATGGCCCGGATGGGGTTCTCCAGCGTGAGGTCGCGCAGCACGGTGGCGGAGTCCTCGAGCATGGCCAGCAGGATCGACGTCGTGCCGATCTTCAGGAAGGTGGCGTATTCGGACATGTTGGAGTCGCCGACGATCACGTGCAGGCGCCGGAAGCGCTCGGCGTCGGCGTGCGGCTCGTCCCGGGTGTTGATGATCGGGCGGCTCCGGGTGGTGGCCGACGACACGCCCTCCCAGATGTGCTCGGCCCGCTGGCTCAGGCAGAACACGGCGCCGCGGGCCGTCTGCAGCACCTTGCCGGCCCCGGCGTAGATCTGCCGCGAGACGAGGAACGGGATGAGCACCTCGGTGTAGCGGTTGAACTCGTCGTTGCGCTCGGTCAGGTAGTTCTCGTGGCAGCCGTAGGAGTTGCCGACCGAGTCCGTGTTGTTCTTGAACAGGTAGACGTCGCCGCGGATGCCCTCCTCGCGCAGGCGCGCCTGGGCCCCCGTGACCAGCTGGGCCAGGATCCACTCCCCCGCCTTGTCGTGCACCACGACGTCGCCGATGCGGTCGCACTCGGGGGTGGCGTACTCGGGGTGGCTGCCCACGTCGAGGTACAGGCGGGCGCCGTTCTCGAGGAAGACGTTGGACGAGCGGCCCCACGACACCACCCGGCGGAACAGGTAGCGCGCCACCTCGTCGGGGCTGAGCCGGCGCTGGCCGCGGAGCGTGAAGGTGACGCCGTACTCGTTCTCCACTCCGAAGATGCGCCGTTCCACCGGCCCAACCGTACTGCTGCCTATGCCAGGAGTTGCGCCAGCTCAGGTCCCTGGACCCGGCGGAAGGTCCGGCGGCCGTTGCCCCGGCTCAGGATGGCCACCTCCAGGTCGCCGGCGCCCAACGTGCGGTCGGGACCGGCCAGGGCCGACGTGGCCGCCTGGATCGACGCCGCCATGTCCCAGTCGGCCTGCCAGGCCGCCTCCACCCGCTCGGTGATGGTCTCGGCCTCGCCGCCCAGGACGGCGAAACGGTCGTGGTCGTTGATCGTGCCCTCGTAGGCGATGTGGTACAGCTGGCTCTCAGTGTCGTCCAGCTCGGCCACCAGGACCTCCACCTCGAGCGGCTTCATCTCGTGCGTGAAGACGTTGCCCAGATACTGCGCGTACAGGTTGGCCAACGAGCGGGCGTCGACGTCCTCCCGGCTGAAGGCGAAGCCCTTGGTGTCGGCGTGGCGCACGCCGGCCACCCGCAGCTGGTCGTACTCGTTGTACTTGCCCACGCCGCCGAAGGCGATGCGGTCGTAGATCTCGCTGATCTTGTGCAGCGAGCGTGAAGGGTTCTCGGCCACCATGGCGATGCCGAGGTCGTAGGTGGTGGCCACCAGGGAGCGCCCGCGGGCGATGCCCTTCTGCGCGTACTCGGCCCGGTCCTTCATGACCTGCTCGGGCGAGACGTAGTAGGGCATGCTCATAGCGCAGTACGCTCCGCCTGTTTGCGGGCGATCAGGGCGCCGAAGCGCTCCGCCACCTCCTCCTCGGGCACCTCGCGGTACCCCTCGGCGTCCACCACGGCGATGATCGGGTAGATGCCACGGACGAGGTCGGGTCCGCCCGTGGCCGAGTCCTCGTCGGCGGCGTCGTAGAGCGACTGGATGGCCAGGTTGACCGCCTCGTCGCGGGACAGGCCCTCGCGCCAGCTCAGCTTCACCGTGTTGCGGGCGTCGCGCCCGCCCGAGCCGGTGGCCTGGAAGTCGGTGTCCTCGTAGTGGCCGCCGGTCACGTCGTAGTTGAAGATGCGCCCCGTCCCGCGCGCCGTGTCGTAGCCGGCGAAGAGCGGGACCACGGCCAGCCCCTGCATGGCCAAGGGGAGGTGCGAGCGCACCATTTGGGCCAGCTGGTTGGCCTTGCCCTCGAGCGACAGCGTCGAACCCTCGACCTTCTCGTAGTGCTCGAGCTGCACCTGGAAGAGCCGCACCATCTCCATGGCCATGCCGGCGGTGCCGGCGATGGCGATGGCGGAGTAGCGGTCGGCCGGGAAGACCTTCTCCATGGCGTTGTGGGCGATGATGTTGCCCGCGGTGGCCCGGCGGTCCCCCGCCATGACCACGCCCTCGGCGTGGCGCAGCGCCACCACCGTCGTGCCGTGGGTGACCTGGAGCGGCGACGCGCCCCCGCCCGTGCCCCCGCCGCCCGCCCCGGTCTCGAACGGGCGCGCCGGCGCCTCGCCCCGCTCCGTGGTCAAGCGGAGCAGGCCGGCAAAATCAGGACCCGGATCGCGCTCCGGGGGGAAAAGGGGGAGCGCCACTGGTGGCTACTGCCCTCCCTTTTGCACGTAGTTGCGGACGAACTCCTCCGCGTTGTCCTCGAGGACCTCGTCGATCTCGTCCAGGAGGTCGTCGAGCTCGGCCTTGATCTTCTCGCCGCGCTCCGAGGTCGCCGGCGCGGACTCCTCCACCTCGGTTTCCACCTCGGTGGTCCGGCTTCCGCCGCCCTTCTTCTTCTGCTCTTGCTCTGCCATCGTCCCTGTCCCCGTCCGTCGTAACTCGACCGTAATCGCCTAGGAGTTGAGCCGATTGAGCAGGTCCGCCGGCCCGGTGCTCTGGGCCAGGAGGGCGCCAGTGTGTTCGGCTGTCCCCTTCAGGGGGTCCATCATAGGGACGCGTCGCAGCGGGTCAGCACCGATGTCGAAGACGAGTGAATCCCAGTTGGCGGTGACCACGGCGTCCGGCCAGCGGGCCAGGCACTTGCCCCGGAACCAGGCCCGGGTGCCCCGGGGGGGCTCGAGCACGGCCACCGCCACCTCGTCCGCCCCCACCAGCGTGCGCAACCCCAGGCGCCGGAACACGGACTTCTCCGGCCGCAGGTCGTGGTATTGCAGTGCCAGTGCAGCCACCCGCGGGTCCTTCCACCCGCAGTCGTGGCGGTCCATGTAGGCCATCAGGAGGTCGCGCTTGGCCACCCAGTCCAGCGTGTCGGCCAGCGTCGAGGGGTCCGACTCGAGGCCCCCCAGCACCGCCTCCCAGTGCTCCATCACCAGCGCCCCGACGGTGCCGTCGTCGCCCAGCGCCTCGAGCCCGAACTCCTCGGCGTACTTGCGGGCCGCCCCGAACAGCTCCCACTGCAGCTCGAGGGCGGTGGCGGTGGAGCCGTCGGTCAGGGCCAGGGGCCGCGACAGCGTCAGGTCGGCCGAGACCTGGTGCAGCGCCCGCACCGGGTCCGACAGCGACAGGTCGCGGGTCGGCCCCGCCTCGTCCTCCACCATGGCCAGCACGATGGCCGTCGTCCCTATCTTCAGGAAGGTGGCGATCTCGGACAGGTTGGCGTCGCCGACGATCACGTGCAGGCGCCGGAACCGCTTGGGGTCGGCGTGCGGCTCGTCGCGCGTGTTGACGATGGGGCGCTTCAGGGTCGTCTCCAGCCCGACGATCTCCTCGAAGAACTCGGCCCGCTGCGATATCTGGTACTCCACCGCGTCGGCGTCCAGCGCCGCCGTCTCCACCCCCACCTTGCCCGAGCCGATGAACACCGTGCGCGACACGAAGTGCGGCACCACGCCGTCGATCACCCGGGCGAAGGGCACCGCCCTGTCCATCATGTAGTTCTCGTGGCAGCCGTAGGAGTTGCCCTTGCCGTCGGAGTTGTTCTTGTGGACGACCGGGGCCGGTTGGTCGGGTATGCGCAGGGCGGCGGCCGTCATGGCCCGGCGCAACACCTCCTCCCCCGCCTTGTCGTAGACCAGCGCCTCGCGGGGCGTCAGGCACTCGGGGCTCGAGTACTCGGGGTGGGCGTGGTCGACGTAGAAACGCGCCCCGTTGGTCAGCACCGTGTTGGCCAGGTGGGTCTCGACCATGGGGGCCAGCGACCCCTCCCGGGCGAAGCCGCGGGCGTCGTTGCCCGGCGTCTCGTCCTCGAAGTCCCAGCCGATTTGCTGCTCGACGTCGGCCGCGTAGGCGTTGACCAACACGGAGGAGGCCGCGATGGGGTTCTGCTCGGGACCCGGCGAGTGGATCCCGTACTCGGTCTCTATGCCGCAGACCTTGATGGTGGCCACGGCGCGAACCCTACTGCTAGAGGTACTGCCCTGTGCCGACGCGCTCTATGGAGCGGCCACCGTGCACCTCTTTGTCCTCGCTGAGCAGCGTGCGGACATAGACGATGCGCTCACCCTTCTTGCCCGAAATGCGGGCCCAGTCATCCGGGTTGGTGGTGTTGGGCAGGTCCTCGTTCTCCTTGTACTCCTGGCGGATCGACTCGAACATGTCGGACGTGCGGATGCCCGGCGAGTCCCCGGCGATGACCCGCTTGATGGCCAGCTTCTTGGCCCGGCGCACGATGTTCTCGATCATCGCCCCCGAGGCGAAGTCGCGGTAGTAGAGGATCTCCTTGTCGCCGTTCTGGTAGGTGACCTCGAGGAAGCGGTTCTCGTCGTCCTCCCGGTACATCTCGGTCACCGTCTGCTCGATCATGGCCTGCACCGCCTTGGCGCTGTCGCCCCCGCCCAGGCGCTGCACCTCGCCGGTGTCCAGCGGCAGCTCGGTGGTCAGGTAGCGGCTGAAGATCTGCCCGGCCGCCTCCTCGTCGGGCCGCTCGATCTTGATCTTCACGTCCAGGCGCCCCGGCCGCAGGATGGCCGGGTCGATCAGGTCCTCGCGGTTCGACGCCCCGATGACGATGACGTCGCGCAGCGACTCCACCCCGTCGATCTCGGCCAGCAGCTGCGGCACGATGGTCGACTCCATATCGGAGGAGATTCCCGTCCCCCGGGTGCGGAACAGCGATTCCATCTCGTCGAAGAACACGATGACCGGCATGCCCTCGTCGGCCTTCTCCCGGGCCCGCTGGAAGACCTGGCGGATCTGGCGCTCCGTCTCGCCGACGTACTTGTTCAGCAGCTCCGGCCCCTTGATGTTGAGGAAGAAGCTGCGCACGTTGTCGTTGCCCGTCTTCTCGGCCACCTTCTTGGCCAGCGAGTTGGCCACCGCCTTGGCGATGAGCGTCTTGCCGCACCCCGGCGGGCCGTAGAGCAGGATGCCCTTGGGCGCCGGCAGCGCGTACTCCACGAAGAGGTCGCGGTGCATGTACGGCAGTTCGACGGCGTCGGTGATGGCCTCTATCTGGGTGTCCAGCCCGCCGACGTCGGCGTAGGTGATGTCGGGCACCTCCTCGAGCACGAGCTCCTCGCTCTCGAGCTTGGGCAGCCTCTCGATGAGCAGCTGGGTGCGCGTGTCCATGAGGAGCGAGTCCCCCGCCCGCAGGCGCGTCCCGATCAGGTCGTCGGAGAGCTCGGCCACGCGCTCCTCGTCGGCCCGGGCGAAGATGACGCAGCGCTTCTTGTCCTCGAGCTGCTCCTTGAGGGTCACCACCTCGCCCGAGAACTCGCCGTCGCGCACGAGCACCACGTTCAGGCTCTCGTTGAGCACGACCTCGTTGCCCTTGCGGATCTGCCCCGGGTCGATGTCGGGGTGCAGGCTCACCCGCATTTTGCGGCCGCTGGCGAAGACGTCGATGGTGCCGTCCTCGTTCACCCCGAGGAACGTCCCGTAGGCGGCCGGCGGTTGGGTGAGCTTCTCGACCTCCTCGCGCAGCGCCGCCAGTTGCTCCTTGGCCTGCTGGAGGGTGAAGGTCAGCTTCTCGTTCTGCGAGGTGGCCTGGGCCAGCTGCCCCTTGGACTCGAGGAGGCGCTCCTCCAGGGCCTGCACCCGGCCGGGGCTCTCCTGCAACCGGCGACGGAGCGCGTGGATCTCGTCCTCGGCGTCTGCCAGCTCGGCGCGCAGCGCTTCGGCCTGGGCAGCGGCTTCGTCGGGAGTCGCGGTCACCACTTGTCACCCTAGCCCTCGCATCGGCGCGTTTTGCCCGCATCGGGGCTTCACGGCCGGTGCACCGGGTCG
>DATNLP010000115.1:0-4552 GCA_035602795.1 Acidimicrobiales bacterium
CCTTCGGGCGTGGACGGGGCGGGCCGCGACCAGCTGTGGTTGGCGATGCCGTCGACCGTCTCCGCGCAGAGGTTGAGCGGCGCCAGCGAGACGTGGGCGCCCCAGGGCGCGTGATCGAATCCCTCGGGCACGTACGGGCCCAGCGCGTCCTCGCTGGCGTGGCCGCCCGGACCGTGGCCGCAGTCGTGACCGAGTGCGATGGCCTCGGTCAGGTCGACGTTGAGGCGACAGGCCCGGGCGATGGCCGTGGCGACCTGCGCCACCTCGAGGGCGTGGGTCAGACGCGTGCGCTGATGGTCCTCCGGGAACACGAACACCTGCGTCTTGCCGGCCAGGCGGCGGAAGGCGGTCGCGTGCAAAATGCGGTCGCGGTCGCGCTCGAAGCAGGTGCGCCAGGGATCGGGCTCTTCGGGCAGCGGCCGGTCGCCGCCGCCGGACGATCGGGTGGCGCCCGGGGCCAGCAGCGTCGCCTCGAGGTCCTCGCGCTCGGCTCGACCGCAGGGCGGACGGGGATCCGCCGGTGGGACGTCGCCCGGCGGCACGATGCGGGCGCGGGAGTCGGCGTGGGCCAGGCGGACAGGCCCCGAGTAGCCCTCCATCGTCGCTGCCCAACGCACGCTGCGCTCGGTCTCGCCCGGTCGGGGCACCCCGCTCATGTCATGCAGTCTGCCCGGTCGCTGTAACGTCCAGGTGCCGGAGGCCTGCTCAGGGCCCCGAGAGGAGAGAGACCACGTGGACGTCCGTATCGGCATCACCCATTCCCCCAAGGAGCTCGAGGTGGAGATGCCCGAAGACGCCGAGCGCGACAAGGTGGTCGCCGAGATCGAGAAGCTGCTCAAGACGGGTGACGGGGTGCTCTGGCTGACCGACCGCAAGGGGCGGCGGATCGGCGTCCCGGTGGTGAAGGTGGCCTACGTCGAGGTCGGGGCGCCGTCGCCGGAGCGGCGCGTCGGGTTCGGCGCGCCCTGAGGAGGTCCGCGACGGTGGGACAGGAACGGAGGCGGTGACGGCGGCGGTACCCGACCTCCTCGACCTGAAGCTGGTGTTCGTCACCGGCAAGGGCGGCGTGGGCAAGACGACGGTGGCGGCGGGCCTGGCCCAGCTGGCGGCCGAGCACGGCAAGCGCGTGCTCGTGTGCGAGGTCGACGCCAAGGGCGACGTCACCGCGCTCTTCGAGTCGCCCCCGACGGACTTCACGCCGCGCGAGGTGGCGCCGGGGATTTGGTCCATGTCGATGGACACCGAGGCGAGCTTGCGCGAGTACCTCAAGCTGCACATGCGCATCCCCGTGGTGGGCCGGATCGGGCCGCTGGCCAAGGCCTTCGACTTCGTGGCCACGGCGGCGCCCGGCGTGCGCGAGATCCTCACCGTGGGCAAGCTCTGCTACGAGGTGCGAGAGCGGCACTACGACCTGGTGGTCGTCGACGCGCCGGCCAGCGGGCACATCGTCGGGCAGCTGGCGGCGCCGCAGGCCATCAACGACCTGGTGAAGGTCGGCCTCATCCGCAGCCAGACCGACTGGATGCTCGACATCCTCTCCGACGAGCACCAGACGGGGCTCGTGGCGGTGTGCACGCCCGAGGAGATGCCGGTGAACGAGACGCTCGAGCTGGTCACCCGGGTGCGCGAAGAGACGACGGTGCGCCTGTCGGCCGTCGTGGTCAACCGCGTCCTGCCCGAGCTCTTCGGCCAGCGCGAGGAGGAGATCTTCGAGCAGCTGCGCGAGCCGGGGACCGAGGAGTTGCTGTCGGAGCGGGCCGGCGGCTCCGTGGCGCCGGTGCTCGAGGCGGCGCGGCTGGCCGTCACCATGCGGCGCACACGGGCCTCCCACATGCAGTACCTGCAGGCGGGCCTGCCGCCCGGGTTGCCCGTGTTGCTGGTGCCGTACCTGTTCGCACGGAGCTTCGGCGCGCGCACCACCCGTCAGGTGGCCCACGCGCTGGGCGAGGAGCTGGGGCTGTGACGGCGGCCCGGTCGGGCAACGCCAAGACGGTGGCCCAGCTGCTGGCGGCCAAGGACATCGTCATCGCCTGCGGCCCCGGCGGGGTGGGCAAGACGACGACGGCGGCCGCGCTGGCGGCGACCGTCGTGGTGGAGGAGGGCGGGCGTGTCCTGGTGCTCACCGTCGACCCGGCCCGGCGCCTGGCCGACGCGCTGGGGCTCAAGGGGATCGGGAACGACGAAGTCCGCATCACCGACGACGTCTTCGCCGACGCGGGGGCCACGCCCAGGGGCGAGCTGTGGGCGGCCATGCTCGACACCAAGCAGAGCTGGGACGATCTGATCCGCACGCACGCGCCCGACGAGGCGACGCGGGAGCAGATTTTGGCCAACCCGCTCTACCAGAACATCTCGGGGCGCTTCGTCCAGTCGCACGACTACATCGCCATGGAACGGCTCTACGAGATCCACTCCGAGGGCAAGTACGACCTCATCGTGGTGGACACACCACCGACGCGCAACGCCCTCGACTTCCTCGACGCGCCGCAGCGCATGGCGGACTTCTTCTCGTCGCGGCTGCTGCGCTGGCTGATCGTGCCCTACCGGTCGCGGCTGGTGAACATGGCGTCGCGCCCCTTCTACCAGGTGGCCGACCGGATCCTCGGCACGCAGTTCCTGGCCGACATCTCGGAGTTCTTCATCCTCTTCCAGTCGATGTACACCGGGTTCGTGGAGCGGGCCGAGGCGGTGACGCGGCTGCTGTCGGACCGGCGCACGACGTTCATGGTCGTCTCCACGCTGGAGGCCACGCCGGTGCGCGAGGCCGAGTTCTTCTCGGCCGAGCTGACGGCGCGCCAGCTGCACCTGGGTGCGATCGTGCTCAACAAGGTGCTGCCCGCGTACCTGTCCGACCCCAAGGCGGACAAGCTGGCCATGTCCATGCGGGGGCGGGCGGCGGAGCTGGCGGAGGGCCTGACCGACGACCCCGTGGTGGCGGCCCGGGTGGTGGACGAGGTGGCCGAGAGCTTCTTGAACTTCGGCGTCGTGGCCCGGCGCGAGGCCGAGCAGCAGGCCGAGCTGAGGGGTGCGCCCGATGTGTTGGTGACGGTCCCGTTCTTCGACGCCGACATCTACGACATGGGCGGACTGCTGCAGCTGGGCGCCCAGGTCTGGGATTGAGCAGCGTCCGGGCGCGGCCGGGCGCGCGTACCATGCGTTGCATGGTCCAGCTCATCAACCCCGAAGTCCAGGAGTACGCCGACGCCCATACGACGGCGCCCCCGGGGCACCTCGAGTCGGTGGACGCCTCCACCAAGGAGGACTTCGCCGCCTGGGGGATGATGGTGGGGCGCCAGGAGGGCCGCTTCCTCGAGCTGCTCGTGTGGGCCACCCAGGCCACCTCGGTGCTCGAGATCGGCACCTTCACCGGCTACTCGGCCATCGCCATGGCCGCCGGGCTGCCCAAGGACGGCGCCATCATCTCGCTGGAGGTGGACCCGCACCACGCCAAGACGGCCCGGGGCAACATCGCCGCCGCCGGGCTGGACAGTCACATCAGCGTCATAGAGGGCCCGGCGCTGCGCTCGGTCGAGGACCTGCAGGGTCCCTTCGACCTCGTCTTCATTGACGCCGACAAGGTCACCTACGACGCCTACTTCGAGGCGGTGCTGCCCAAGCTGGCGCCGCACGGCCTGATCGTGGTGGACAACACGCTCCAGTCCGGCGGCGTGCTGGCGTCGGAGAAGGACCCGCACGAGGGCGCCAAGGCGCTGCGCGCCTTCAACGACAAAATCGTGAACGACCCCCGGGTGGTCTGCGTCATGACGACCATCCGCGACGGCGTGACGCTGATCCGCCAGGCCGGCTAACCGGCCCCCTCGAGCGGCGCCGTGCTCGACTACCACCTCCACCTCTGGCCGCACACCGAGCGTGAGACGCCGCTGCGGCCCGAGCAGCTGGCCGATTACTGCGCCCGGGCCCAGGAGGCCGGGGTGACCGAGCTGGCGGTGACCGAGCACCTGTTCCGCTTCCGCCAGGCCGACGCGCTGCTCGGCGGGTTCTGGAACGACGAGCGGGTGCCGCCGGCGCTGGCCGAGTCGATGGCCGAGTACTGGGAGTTCCACGCCACGGCCGACCTCGACGACTACGTGCGCTGCGCCCAGGAGGCCAAGGACGCCGGCCTGCCCGTGGTGATCGGCCTCGAGGTCGACTACTACGAGGGCCGCATGGACGACGTGGCGGCGCTGCTGTCGGGCTACCCGTTCGACGTGCTGCTGGGCTCGGTGCACTGGGTGGGGGCATGGCGCTTCGACGACCTGTCCGACCCGGTGTCCATGGCCGAGTGGTCGGCCCGCCAGGTCGACGAGTGCTGGGAGGCGTACACCTGGGCCATGGAGGAGTTGGCGGCCTCGCGGTCGTGCGACGTGCTGGCCCACCCGGACCTCATAAAGGTGGCCGGCTACGTGCCCGACGCGCCGGCCGAGTGGTGGGACCGCATCGCCGAGGCCGCCTCGGGGTCGGGCATGGCGGCCGAGGTGTCATCGGCCGGCTGGCGCAAGCCGGTGGGCGAGCAGTACCCGGCGGCGGGTCTGCTGGAGCGCTTCGTGGCCCG
>DATNLP010000119.1:0-9676 GCA_035602795.1 Acidimicrobiales bacterium
GGCGAAGAGCCAGTCGCCCGAACGGTCGCCTGTGAACATCCGCCCCGTGCGGTTAGCCCCGTGCGCCGCCGGCGCCAGGCCGACGAGGACCAGCGGGGCCCTCGGGTCACCGAAACCGGGGACGCCGCGGCCCCAGTACACCTGGCCGGCGTAGGAGGCCCGGCCCGTGCGCGCCACCTGTTCGCGCCAACGCACCAGGCGAGGGCAGCGCCGACACGCCTCCACCTCGCGTTGCACAGCGGCCAACGAGTCGCTCTGCCCCTGGCCGGACGCCACGGCGCAGAGCCTACGATGGCTTCCCGTGCCGCCATCAGCCAGATCAGCTGCCGCCCGCCCCACCCCGCGCCGCGGCGGCGGGCGCAGGACGCCGCCGGCCACCCTCGTGCTGCTGGTGCGCCACGGCTCCACGCCGACCACCGGCAAGGTCCTTCCGGGCCAGGCGGCCGGACTTCACCTGGCTGACAAGGGCCAGGCGCAGGCCGAGGTGGCGGCCCAACGCATCGCCGCCCTGGCCAAGGCTCCCACGGCCGTCTACGCGTCACCGCTCGAGCGCACCCGTGAGACGGCGGCGCCCATCGCCCGTGCGCTCGGCCTCCGCGTGCGGACCTGCCCCGGCCTGGTCGAGGCGGACGTCGGCGACTGGACCGAGCAGCGCCTGTCCCGCCTCTACAAGACCAAGGAGTGGCCGAAGGTGCACCGCTGGCCGAGCGGGTTCCGGTTCCCCGGGGGCGAGTCATTCGCAGAGATGTCGGTGCGCGCCATGGAGGCGGTCCTGGGCCTGGTGGCCGACCATCCCGGCCAGAGCATCGTCGCCGTGTCCCACGCCGACCCCATCAAGGCTGTCGTCGCCGCCGCCGCGGGCGTGCCGCTCGACCTCATGCAGCGGCTGGTGATCTCGCCGTGCTCCATCTCGGGCCTCCTGTTCACGCCCGGCGGACCCGTGGTGCTGAGCGTGAACTCGACGGGCACGCTCGACGAGCTGGTGCCCTCGTGAGTGAGGACTTCGATTTCGACGCGCCCGACCACTGCACCGTCGGGGTCATCGGCGAGCCGGGCCAGCGGCTGTTCCTCTTCTACTGCCGCCAGGGGCTGACCGAGACGACGGTCAAGGTCGAGAAGCAGCAGGTAGCCGTGCTGGCCGGTTACCTCGGGCGCATCGTCAAGGAGCTGGGCCGGCCCGGGCATCTGCCCGAGGACCTGGACTTCTACGGGACCGAGGAGTTCGAGTGGGTGGTGGGCACCATCGGCGTCTCCTACGACGAGGAGGAGGACCGGATCGTCGTGGTGCTCGAGGAGATCGGGGTCGACGACGAGGAGGAGGAAGAGGACGAGCCCGAGGGCGGGCACGTGCTCCGCGTGGCGCTGTCGCGCGAGCAGGCGGCCGCCTTCGCCATCCACGCCACGCTGCTCGTCGAGTCCGGACGCCCGCCCTGCCCCCTGTGCGCGTTGCCGCTGGACCCGGCCGGACACGACTGCCCGCGCACGAACGGGCACCGGCCGCCGGTGACCTGACGGCGGTGTCCGAAACCGCCGTCGAGCACGTCCTCATCCACGGCGACATGGAGGTGCACGGGCGCATCGCCGGCAGCTCGAACGCCACGATGCTGGTCACCTGCCGCCTGGGCGCCGACGAGCTCCTCGCCGTCTACAAGCCCGCCCGCGGCGAGCGCCCCCTGTGGGACTTCCCCGGCGGCCTGTTCCGGCGCGAGGTGGCCGCCTACGTCCTTTCGGAGACGCTGGGCTGGGGGCTGGTACCCGAGACCGTCGAGCGCCCCGAGGGGCCCTTCGGCCCCGGTTCCGTGCAGCGCTTCGTGCACGAGGACGGCACCTCGCACTACTTCACCCTGCGCGACGAGCCACGGTGGCACTCCGTGCTCATGGAGATGTGCGCCTTCGACGTCGTGGCCAACAACGCCGATCGCAAGAGCGGGCACGTGCTCCTGGCCGAGGACCGCCTCTGGGCCATCGACAACGGCCTGTGCTTTAACACACACGACAAGCTGCGCACGGTGATCTGGGACTTCGGCGGCCTACCGCTCGAGCCCGCGGTGCAGGCGGACCTGTCCCGGCTGGCCCACGACGGGCCGCCCCCGGCCTTGTGCCAGCTGCTCGATCCGGAGGAGGTGGCGGCCACCTGGGACCGCGTGGCCTGGCTGCTCAGCCTGCGCGTCCTGCCCGAGCTGGTCGACGACGGGGGCTGGCCGCCCTACCCCTGGCCGCTGGTGTAGCCGGGCGTCGCCCGGTGCACCACCTCGGCCTGCGCCCGGCTCAGACCTTGTAGCCCAGGGTCACCAGCTCGTTGATCACCTGCTGAGCCACGACCTGACCCCCGCCCGGGGTCAGGTGGGTCCCGTCGGGGGTGCGGACGTTGACCACCTGGCCCGCCGCGTTGGTGATGAAGGCCGTGTAGCCACCCTGGGCCGTCCCCAGCGACTTGTCCGTGCTGATGTAGACGACCGGCGGCTTCTGCGCGGCCGCCTCCGTCTGGTCGATGCCGTCGAGGTCCGTCATCTGCGCGCTGAGGCCCGGGTTCTCCATGGGCGGCATGCCGACCCAGATCACCTGGGCTCCCCCGCTCTCGGCCTCCTGCATGAACGAGGACACCCGCTGGGCGTACATCGGGTTCCACTGGGGCGACGTATAGGGGACGTCGGGCGGCCCGAGGAAGTCCTGGGCGTCGTTGGCACCGATCATGATCACCACCACCTCGGGCGACGCCGTCTTGAGGTCGGTGGCCAGCTCGGCCGGCCAGTTGAAGTAGTCGGGCCGCGTCAGGCCGGTGCTCTCGCGTGCGTCCAACGCCGCGTTCACCACGCCGGTGCCGGCCAGGTCGTACTGCAGCTGACCACCCATGTCGATGCCGAGTGAATCGCCCACGATGAGGACGCGCAGCGGATCGGCGGACGTCGGGTGCTTGCCGTTCGGCAGCGTTGTCGTGGTGGTCGGGACACCCGAGCCGTTGCCCGTGGAGTCACCCGGCTGGGTGCTCGACGTCGTTGGCGGCTTCACCGGCTTGGTCGGCTTGGGCCCGGCCACGATCAGCCCGATCGTGCCCCCGGGCTTCTGGTCCTCGCGGCCGGTGACCGACACAATGCGCGACAGCTGCAGCGTCCGGCTGAGCGCCGCCACCGGACCCGTGATGTCGAGGCTCACCGTCCGCCGCTTCCCCACCGGCGACACCTGTGCGTTGTGCTGCAGGGTGGGCGCGAAGAGCAGGAACCACAGCGCGAACGAGCACACCCCGAGGAACAGCACGCGCGTCCAACGCGCGCGCACCCGCCCGTCGGCCGGCACGGGTTGCCCGGCGCGCGCCGCCCCCGGTTGTTCCGGTGTGGGTGTCGAAGGGGTCGTCATCAGAACCGGTAGTAGATGAAGGGCGCCACCCCGACCGGGCCGAAGGTGGTGATGCCGAGGAGGGCGACGCCGAGGATGCCGACCTGCACCGTCGTCTTCTGGCGCGAGAAGGCCGCCTGCAGGTGGGACACGGTCAGCTCAGGGACGAACTGCGAGGCGATGGTGCCGGCCACGACGAGGACGAGCAGGGGCGTCACCAGGGGCGAAGACTGGCCCCAACCGTGGATGAGCCGCCCCAGCACGGCGAAGGCCTGGGCGGTGCCCGACGCGTTGAAGAACACCCAACCCAGGCACACGAACTGGAAGGTGAGGAACCGCTGGACCCAGACCCGGACCGGGCCGTCGGCCACGCCAGGCAGGCCCCGGCGCTCCCGGCTCAGCCGCCGGATGTGCCCGAAGGACTGCCCGACGCCCTGCAGTCCGCCCCAGATCACGAACGTCCAGGCCGCCCCGTGCCACAGGCCGCCCAGCACCATGGTGATCATGATGTTGCGGACGGTCTTCGACTCGGTGCCGGCGCTGCCGCCGAGCGGGATGTAGAGGTAGTCCCGCAACCAGCGGGAAAGGGTCATGTGCCAGCGGCGCCAGAAGTCCTGCAGGTTGCGCGCCGTGTAGGGCCCGTTGAAGTTCTGCGGGAAGCGGATGCCGAGCAGCAGGGCCAAGCCGATGGCGATGTCGGTGTAGCCGCTGAAGTCGCAGTAGATCTGCACCGCGTAGCCCCAGGCGGCGAAGATCGCCTCGGGCGCCGAGTGCTGGGTCGGCGACGTGAAGACCGGCGTCACGATGTCGCTCGAGACGTAGCTCGAGATGACGACCTTCTTGAACAGCCCCGCCGCGATCAGCCAGAAGGCGCGGGCGTAGTCGATGTTCTCGGCGTCGCGGCGCCGGCGGATCTGGGGCAGCAGCTCGTTGCCCCGCACGATCGGGCCGGCCAGCAGATGGGGGAAGAACGAGATGTAGAGCGCGAAGTCGAGCGGCCGCGCCGGCTCGAGCACGCGTCGGTAGACGTCGACCACGTAGCTGATGGCCATGAAGGTGAAGAAGGAGATGGCGATGGGCAGCGCCACCTGCAGCAGGGGCACCGCGCGCCCGAACCCCAGCGCATGGGTCAGGTTGTCCAGGTTGACCGAGACGAAGCCGTAGTACTTGAACCAACCCAGGATCCCGAGCAGCGCGGCGACCGACACGCCCATGGCGATGCGACGGGCGCGCTCGCTGCGCATGGCCGAGACCCAGGTGCCGCCGCCGTAGGCCACCACGGTGGTCAGCAGCAGGAGGAGGCAGTAGCTCCAGCCCACCCAGCCGTAGAACACGTAGCTGAGGCCGATCATCCCCAGCTTCCACCACCCCGCGTAGGGGTTCAGTAGCCAGCACACCGTGAAAGCCACGGCGAAGAAGATGGCGAAGTCGATAGTGGGAAAGAGCATCGCGAAGGGGTAGAGAGCTGAGCCGAATGTACCGCCGCCTCTGTCGAACTAGGGAGCAACCCCCCGTCGCGGCGCCCCGCAGCTTGCCACAGGCCCGGCGCGCCACCCGGGCCCCATCGGGCGTCAGATTCTCAGTCGATGTCGGCGCCGGGGGTGGCGCCGACTCAGCCCTTGGCCTTGAGCGCTTCGATCAGCGCCGGTAGCACCTTGTGCACGTCGCCCACGATCCCCAGGTCGGCCACCGAGAAAATCGGCGCCTCCTGGTCCTTGTTGATGGCGATGATGTGCTTGGACCCCTTCATGCCCACCAGGTGCTGGGTGGCGCCGGAGATCCCGCACGCCATGTACACGTTCGGCTTCACCGTCTTGCCCGTCTGGCCCACCTGGTGCGAATAGGGCACCCAGCCCGCATCGACGATCGCCCGCGACGCCCCCGCGGCACCGTGGAGCAGCTTGGCCAGCTCCTCGATCATGGCGTAGTTGGCCGCATCGCCCAATCCGCGGCCGCCGGAGACCACGACGGGCGCTTCGTCGAGCTTGGGCCCGCTGCGCTCCTCGACGTGGCGCTCCACCACCTTGGCCGTGTTCGTCGCCACCTCGGGCACGGGGGCAGCGGTCACCGCAGCGGCCGCGCCGCCCGAGGGCTCGGCCGCGAACGACTTGGCCCGGATGACGAAGAGGCCGGGCCCACCGCCGGTGAAGCGCGCCGTCACGATGAGACTCCCGCCGAACGCCGGATGCTGACTCGACAGGCCGCCGTCCGTCTCCTCCAGTCCGGTGACGTTGGTCAGCACGGGCTTGTCGAGCTTGGCCGACAGGCGTCCGGCGATGTCACGGCCCTCGTAGGTGGCCGGGAACAGGATCACGTCGGGCGCGTTCCCGCCCTCGATCAGCGCGGCCAGCGCCGACGCCACCGGCACGCCGGGGAGCGCGCCGCCCAGGTCGCCGACGTCGTAGAGGGTGGTCGCCCCGTACTCGCCGAGCGGGCCGGCCAGCGAGGCGGCGTCCGCGCCCCAAGCCACGGCCTCGACGGTGGAGGCCACCGAGCGCGCCTCGGTCAGCAGCTCGAGCGTGACCGGTGTGGGCCCGCCGCCGCCCTCGGCCTCCTCGGCCAGTACCCAGACCTTGTCGATCGCCATCTCAGACCACCTTCAGCTGCTCGAGGAAGGCCACCACGCGCTGGGCGCCGTCACCCTCGTCCACCACGATCTCGCCGGCGGAACGCGCCTCGGCCTCAGAGACATCGGTGATCTCCTGGCCGGCGCCGGCCGCGCCCACCTGGGCGGCGTCGATGCCCAGGTCGGCCACGGTCAGGTTGTCGACCGGCTTCGACTTGGCCGCCATGATCCCCTTGAACGACGGGTAGCGCGGCTCGACCACGCCGGCGGTGACCGTGACCACGGCGGGCATGGGGCAGACGACATCGTCGTAGCCCGCCTCGGTCTGGCGCTCCACCTTGACGTTGCCGCCGTCGACGGAGATGGCCTTGGCGAAGGTCACCGAGGGCAGGCCCATCAGCTCGGCCACCTGGACGGGCAGCGTGCCGGTGTAGCCGTCGGTGGACTCGGTGGCCATGACCACCAGGTCCGGGTTGGCCCGTGCGATGGCGGCGGCCAGCACCTTGGCCGTTCCCAGGGCGTCGCTGCCGGCGAGCGCGTCGTCGCTGATCAGGATCGCCTTGGCCGCGCCCATGGCGAGGCCCGTCCGGAGCCCCGACGTCTCACCGCCGGGCGCCATGGAGACGAGGGTGACCTCGTCGCCCTCGCCGGAGGCCAGCTGGAGCGCCATCTCGACCCCGTAGTTGTCGGAGTCGTCCATGATGAGCTTGCCCGAGCGATCGAGGGTGTGGGTGTCCGGATTCAGGCTGGCCGGGGCGGCCGGATCCGGGATCTGCTTGACGCAAACGACGACGTTCATGGCCGACCATCTTGGTGGACCAGGGCGTCGTCCCGCCATTCCGCCCGCTGCGAGGGCCGTTTCACCCGCTCAGGGCCTCGGCCCCCCAAAGTCCTCCCTGGCCGCAGAGAGCCGCGCCCCCTCGGTGATCCCGACGTCCCGCGCCGGGGCGACACCGCTGGGTCGGGGGACAGCCGCAGGTCCTACCGGCGACCCGGCTCCACCTCGGCCACCACGGCGAGCGCATCACCGACCCGGTCGGTGATCACGGCGTCCGTCCCCACCGCCACCATGGCCCGCAAGTCCTCGACGGCGTTGACCGTCCACACGTTCACCGCCAGCCCGGCTGCATGGGCGCCTTCGACCAGCTCGGCGTCCACCGAGGTCACGAAGGGGTGCACGGCCCGGAACCCCGCCCCGGCGGCCTCCTCCAACGCCGGGCCCACCTCCACGCCCCACCCCCACAGAGCGCCCAGCGCCAGCCGCCCGTCGGCCACCTGCACGGCCCGCAGCGTGGCCGGCTGGAAGGACGACACGATCACCCGCTCCGTCCAGCCCGCCGCCCCGATGCTCGAGGCCACCAGCGACGCCACCGCCTCGGTGGGGTCCCAACCGGGGTCCTGCGGGGCGTTCTTGATCTCGACGTTGACCACCATGCCGTCGCACACCGCCAGCACATCGGCCAGCAGCGGCACCTGGGCCGGCAGGTCTCCCACCGCCAGCTCGGCGATCACGCCCACCCCGGGGATGGAGGCGTCGTGGTGGATGGCCAGCGCACCGTCGGCCGTCAGCCGCACGTCGAGCTCTACGCCGTCCGCTCCCAGGCGCCGCGCCTCCGCGAATGCGTCGACGGTGTTCTCGACGAAGCCCTCGGTGCAACCCCTGTGGCCAAAAACCGCCGTCATCGGGCCCCCCTCCCGCGGCAGCTCACGATTGTGGCGCCCGGGGGGCCCGAATTTTCACCAAAAACTCCTTGCCGCAAGTGAAGCGAGTCACTAACGTTTTCAGGCGTAAAACCACTCTTCACTGACCGACACCTGAGGGGTCGGATCATGTGAAAGAGATCACAATGCAGGTGGAGGCACATTCACATGGCTCTGATGTGGAACCGGACCGTCGATTGGGACGCAGACGACTGGCGGAGGTCGGCAGCGTGCCGGAATACCGAACCGGACCTCTTTTTCCCCGTCGGCACGACCGGTCCCGCCATCGACCAGATCGACGCGGCCAAGCGGGTCTGCCGCTCCTGTGACGCCCTCGAGCCGTGCCTCGACTTCGCGCTGGCCACCAACCAGGAGTCCGGCGTGTGGGGCGGCACCTCCGAGGAGGAGCGCCGCAAGCTGCGCAAGGCGTGGCTGGCGGCCCGCCGCTCACAGCGCGCCGCCAGCTGACCCGGCCGCTCTGCTGACGCAGAGCGACACACCGTCTGACCGCCGGGCCCTCGCCCAGCTCCACCCTCACCGGGGTGCGCGCACGGGGACCGAGATGGCGACGCGGGTCCCGCCGCCTCCGGCCACCGGCACATTCTCCATGGAGATCGTCCCCTCCAGTTGGCTGACGACCAGGTCTCGCACAATGGAGAGGCCGAGGCTGGTCGTCTTCTCGATGTCGAAGCCTTCCGGCAGCCCCAACCCGTCGTCACGCACCTCGACCGACAACGCACCGTTGTCGCACGCGAGCGTCAGGTCGACGTGGCCCACTGGCGCGTAGCCTGCGGCCCCCCCGGCACCCTCCAGCCCGGCCGCCCCGTCCTGGCCGCCGGCCGCCTCGGGGTCGAAGGCGTGCTCGACCGCGTTCTGCAGGAGCTCCGCCACCGTCACCGCCAGTGGCGTCGCCACGTCGGCCGACACGTCACCGAGGTCCCCGTGCACCGCGATCACGATCGGCTGCGACGACACCACCGAGTCTTCAGCCATCTGGACCAGCGACCCCACGATCTCGGCGAAGGGCACCTGGTCGCTCGGGTCCCTCGACAAGATCTCGTGCACCAGGGCGATGGAACGCACCCGGCGCTCGGCCTCGTGCAACGCCACCCGGGCCGCCCGGTCCCCCACCCGGCGCGCCTGGAGGCTCAGCAGCGACGAGATCGTCTGCAGGTTGTTCTTGACCCGGTGATGCACCTCGCGGATGGCGGCGTCCTTGGACAGGAGCAGTCGGTCCAGCCGGCGCACGTCGGTCACGTCGCGCAGCAGAATCATGGCCCCGGTCACCACGCCGTGCGAGAGCAGGGGGATGCAGTGCACGAGCACAATGACGTCGGGCCGCCGTTCGACCTCCTCGACCACGGGCCGCCCGGTGGCCAGCGCCCATTCCACCGCCGACTCCTCTATGTCGAGATCCCCGAAGCGGCGCCCCTCGGGCTGGGCGTAGATCCCCATGCGGTGGAACGCGTTCATGGCGTTGGGCGAGGCGAACTCGACGCGCCCGTCGGCGTCGACCACCACCACGCCGTCGCCCACCCGCGGCGCCTCCTCGGTGCCGACGTCCTCGTCGGGGAACGGGAAGGCGGACTGGGCCACCATGTCGGCCAGCCGCTCGAACACGTCGAGGTAGGTCCGCTCGTACATGCTCGTCGGCCCCTTCAAGGGGGCCAGCGAGACCCGGAGGAGGGCGGCGATGATGCGGCCCTCGAAACGCACCGGGATGTTCTCCACCGGCACCTGCTCGCCCAGCACCGGGTGGTGGATGCTGCCGCGCACGATCTCGCCCGAGTGCAGGCACTGGGCGACCAACGTCCACTGGGATTCGTTGACGGTCTGGCCGACCAGGTCCTGGTCGACCAGCGTCGGCCGGTTGTTCGGCCGCATCTGGCCCAGCACGACCAGTTCGGGGTCCTCGTCGTCGCGGTCGGCCGCCTCCGCGCCGGCCGAGTGGTGGGACCGCATCGCCGAGGCCGCCTCGGGGTCGGGCATGGCGGCCGAGGTGTCATCGGCCGGCTGGCGCAAGCCGGTGGGCGAGCAGTACCCGGCGGCGGGTCTGCTGGAGCGCTTCGTGGCCCG